>JBILJP010000455.1:0-3710 GCA_044377135.1 Fluviicola sp. | reverse complement strand
GTATTGGTCGTATAATCGAACGCCAATCCGCGCAATTGACTTGGACAATTTCCAATCAATGTGGCGATTCCGGTTGATGTGCTGATGTCGTATAACTTTCCGTTGAAGGAAACGCCGTATAATTTTGATGTGTTCGGATCGTAAGCCAATCCATTGATGCCATCTCCGGCAATATAAAATAAGATACTGTTATTGCCAAATAGATTCAAGTAACCGATGAAGTTGCTCACGGGAGCTCCCTGGCTGAAATCAAAGGCATAGAGACTTTGCATCTGTCCGGCACCGTAAGGCGTACTGATGGTGTAAAACAATTGATGGGTGTTATCGAAATCACCTGCCCAAAAATAATTTCCCAATGAATTAAGTAGCAGTGTCACGGCATTGGTCACCACATCGATCTGATAGAGGTTGGCCGGTTCTACAATGTTGGAGATCCCAAACAATGAATTGGTGCTTGACTGATAACCGATGGCGGTGAGGTCGTTTCCTGAGTTGCTTTGTACCCCTTGAATGGCTCCGTTCACCGGACTAATGTAGAAAACAGAATCTTCGCCGCCGTGATCATACGCCAACAACGAAGTTTCTAACGAAGGCGCTATAGAATTGTACGTAAGTTGAAACTGCAAATCGACCTGACCTGTCGCTATTTCAGCTGCGGTAGGGTAATACAACGGATTGGTGACGCTGTTATTGGGCACGTAAGTTCCGTTTCCGCCAGTCCACAAAGTCGATACAATGTTGTTGACTCCGGGAGCGGCACCTTGTAATTGAATGGCGGTTCCGGCGCAAATTATTTGATCAGGTCCGGCAGTAACCGAATCGCAGTCTGATTGTGCATGAGCTGAACCTGTAAAAAGCAAGATCATAAGCAGTTGAAAGTGGCGCATCGTCATTTCAGGATCATTTGTAGTATTCGTTTAACGGAGAATGGCACTTCTTCAAGTGTTATCCTACGTTATAAGTAACGGTAGGAAGGGAGGAAGGTTGCCAGTGAAAACGCGAAAAAAAACACACAAAAAGAGTAAGCGTGACTATTAGTCATAAAGAAAAAGCGGAAAGCTAAATCCAACGAACCAGATGTGTTTGAAGTTGAACATGTGTTAAATTTGCCATTGAGAAAATTGAAATTGCTTATTCAATCAAAGGGTAGATTATCAAAAAGACTCTCTTCCTGTTCAATGATTTCAAGTTTCTTATTTTCAATTAAATACAGTTCGGATAAGGATCTTGTTACTGCAACGTATTTCAAGTTAATCTCCTGCGTTTTTTCCCATTCTTTTTGTTGAAGTCGAAAATATGGTAATTCATCATAGTTAACAATAAAGACTCGTTTGTTTTCTAACCCTTTTGCTCTGTGAATTGTTGAGAGTTTAATGGCATTATCAGGGGCAGAAATGAATTCTTTTATTCTTTTCAAGATTTCATTAATTGTGTCACAATTATCCTTCCACTGTTCATGTTTTTTATGAAGAAAGTTTAATTTTTTTTCGAGATATTTTTTCTCTTGCTCAATGAACATTCTTCTTTCAGTTAAATCAATAATACGTTCAGAGTTTTTTTGGATTATCCAATTCCAACGTTTAAGTACTTGAGCTTCTAAATCATCAAACTTATCTGGCAGAGTTGATATCAATACATTCAGTTCATTCTGTTTGAAAACATTCTTGATTTCATTGATTATTTCTTTTACTTCATCTTCATGAATACTAACTTTTATGTTTTTGTCAATGAAACTAAATACTAGTAATACGATAGGGGCTCTTAATCGTGAGATAATTAAATCGTTTGGTTTCGCTAGCTCTATTACATTATCAAATAGAATAGAAGTTACAATGCCTTTTTCTTCTTTATTTCCTGAAATATCTTCGCGAATGGTTTTTGCGAGTGCTATTACATCTTGAGGACATCTAAAACAAGTTGTTAAAGGTAGTTGAATTGCTTTTGTCATTTCTTTCACTCTATTGAAAGAATTAATATCCGCACCTGTAAAACCATAGATCGATTGCCTTGGATCTCCAACCGCCAAAATACGGCTTTCCTTTTTTCCGAATTTTGCAGCAATTGCAAATTGAGATTTTGATAAATCTTGACATTCATCTATGAAAAGAAATTCAAATTTCTTAATCGGTTGTTGACCCCATATATAGGGTAGGTAAAGCATATCTGTATAATCAATTACCATCGTCCGTTGGGATAACTTATTGCCAGCTTCAAGTAAGATTTTATGACATTCGAAATATTGTTCAATTTCAATGTTGAAATTTTCTTTTTTAATTTCTAACTCATTAAATATTCCAAAATGGGTTGCAAGATTTGTGAATTCTATGATGTCATCTTTAGTGAGTGTAGCTCTATATTTTTGAATAATATCTAAAAGCTTCGAATTCACTGAATTTATTAGGTTGTTTGCTGCAAATTTTTTTTGGTCATCCAAATAATCGACTTCAAACCCGTTTATTTTTAATATTTTTTCATAATACGGGTTTAATTTTTCTTGTAAATCAGCAGATTTCAACAGAATTTGATATTTGTTTTCTTCAAGATTGATTGGTTGCCCTGAATTATTATTATCATGAAGGATTTGTCTACCAAGGGCATGAATAGTTTTAACAGTAACGTCGTTAAGACCAAGTTTCTTAAACTTAGTTGCGATTTCATTGGCAATACTATTATTAAACGCACAAAAGAGAATTGAACTTTTGTCAGTAACAAATTTCGCACATTCCATTATTGTTGTTGTCTTTCCCGAGCCAGCAACAGCGTCAATAATGCCATGTTGATTTTCGTGTTCAACAAATTGAAATATTCTCTTTTGTTCAGATGTAAATTCCATTATTTCAAGTAAATAGTTGTTTTACCAGTTAGTACCTCAATACTACCAAAAAAAACTGAAATACAATGTCTACCGAGCAACAGGGAATCGAACCGCTATCAATTTGCGGGAACCGAATAAAATTCGCTTATCATAAAAACCGCTTATTCGAAAAAGCCTTTCCCGATCCGGATTTTAAATACTTCTCAAAGTGAAAGGCTTTGTATTTATCGGTAAAAGCAATGTAAGTAATGAGTTCTAATGGGAGTCGGGTAGAAGTATAAAGAACTTCGCCTTTGTTGTGTCGTTTTTAGTCTTTCCTCGATGTTTTGAGTGCATCCTGTGTAAGTTGTCCCATCTGAGCATTTGAGTAGGTAAACGTATTGCATTTTTGACAGTGTTTAGAAATAATATTTCGTTGTTCTCTACTTAAGTTAGTGAAAAACATCAATACGAAATATCAATTTGAAAGAAAAGTCCTGCTTCACTCGTTTGAGCTATGCAGGATGAAGTCTTGTGGACCGGGGCCACTAAATTTGTGCTGAAGCTATCGGCAACACCCGATCAGCGTAAGTAGGGAAGCCCGTAAGATAAATCGGTTAGCGGTAGGATAGATATCCTTCGTCGCTCTTCGAGCTATGAAGGATAAAAAAAGCCCTACATCGCTCTTGCGAGCTACGATTATCTGGAAGGATGGTGGACCGAGTCCACTAAGTTTGTGCTGAAGCTATCGGCAACACCCGATCAGCGTAAGTAGGGAAGCCCGTAAGATAAATCGGTTAGCGGTAGGATAGATATCCTTCGTCGCTCTTCGAGCTATGAAGGATAAAAAATGCCCTACATCGCTCTTGCGAGCTACGATTATCTGGAAGGATGGTGGACCGAGTCCACTAAGTTT
>JBILJP010000103.1:0-13228 GCA_044377135.1 Fluviicola sp. | reverse complement strand
CATTACACCATTTTGTTCAAAAGAAATATTGGTGAAACCGCCGATGTTAAGAAAAGCCGCCGCATCATTTTTAAACAAACAACGATCGCCTATCGGAACCAATGGAGCACCTTGACCGCCGTAAAGCACATCTTTTGTGCGGAAATCGCCGATTGTAGGGATTCCTGTATGGAACGCAATCACCGCCGGATTCCCGATTTGAGTCGTAAAACCTTTTGCGGGTTGGTGATAAACGGTTTGTCCGTGCGAAGCAATCGCGTCAATTGCAGATTTATCGATCTGAAACTGCAGGACAAAATCATTGATTATTGTTGCGAAGAAAACACCTAAGTCATGGTCTAATTGAGCGAGCTGTGAACCGAGTAAATTACCGCTTTCGTGGAGTTGATCCAGCAGGGAGTCAGGAAATGCGATTGTTTCGCTGTGCTCAATGGAATAGGACCATTGGCCATTTTGCCCGCGGTTGAAAGTAGCATAAACAAGATCAACACCGTCCAGAGAAGTTCCGGACATTAAACCGATTATTTTGTACGAATCCATAACAGTAGGTTTGATATTAAAATGGTACATTTGCCCATTCAACAAAAATAAAATAAACTGCGATACAGATGAATTTTGAATTGACAGAAGAACAAAAAGCTGTGCGTGATGCTGCTCGCGACTTTGCACAAAATGTTTTGAAACCTGGCGTGATTGATCGCGACCGTGAGCAACGTTTCCCAACCGAAGAAATCAAACAGCTCGGAGAGCTTGGTTTTATGGGAATGATGGTTGATCCTAAATACGGCGGTGGCGGTATGGACACGATGTCGTATGTATTGGCAATGGAAGAAATTTCCAAAGTTGATGCTTCAGCTTCGGTTTGTATGTCTGTAAACAACTCTCTTGTTTGTTGGGGATTGGATAAATTCGGAAACGAAGAACAAAAAGAAAAATTCCTTATTCCACTGGCTACAGGTGAAAAAATCGGTGCATTTTGTTTGTCGGAGCCAGAAGCAGGATCAGATGCAACATCTCAGCGAACTACCGCAATTGATATGGGAGATTATTACTTGCTAAACGGAACCAAAAATTGGATTACCAATGGTTCAACAGCATCTACTTATATCGTTATTGCACAAACCAACGCTGAACTTGGTCACCGTGGAATTAACGCATTGATCGTTGAGCGCGGAATGGAAGGATTCATTGTTGGAGCCAAAGAAGATAAATTAGGAATTAGAGGAAGTGACACGCATACATTGTTATTCAATGATGTGAAAGTACCGAAAGCAAATCGCATCGGGGAAGATGGTTTCGGATTTAAGTTTGCCATGAAAACACTTTCAGGCGGACGTATCGGAATTGCTTCTCAAGCGTTGGGAATAGCTGGTGGTGCATTGGAATTGTCAACTGCTTATTCGAAAGAGCGTAAAGCTTTTGGAAAAGAGATTTACAAACACCAGGCAATTGCATTCAAATTGGCAGATATGGCTACCGAAATTGAGGCTGCTCGTTTGTTGGTTTACCGCGCTGCTGCTGATAAAGATGCTGGTCGTAATTTTGATCAATCTTCTGCAATGGCAAAATTATATGCTTCGAAAGTAGCAATGGAGCAAACAATTGAAGCAGTTCAAATCCATGGTGGATACGGATATGTGAAAGAATATCATGTTGAGCGTTTGATGCGTGATGCAAAGATCACTCAGATCTATGAAGGAACATCAGAAGTACAGAAAATCGTGATTTCTCGCGGTGTTTTGGCTGATTAAGATAATAGCTGAATTTAGAGTAGGGTCGTCAGTTTTAGGCTGACGACCCTTTTTTTTGTTCAAAAATCTGGCTGAAAAAATCAGTATTGAAATTTCCGTAATCAGTACACGGTATTGCGGGATTACTGAGTTTTAATTGTTGTAAAACAGTGTTTTAGCTACAGAAGCGGGAGTAGTTTCTCCAACTGTATCCCTCTCGACCCTTTCAATAAGATCAACAATCCTTCCGGAGGATTATTGGTGAAGTGTTCACTTAAAGGCTCTGTCGATTTCAGGAAAATAGCATTCGGATGAAGGTGCTTCCATTTCAGAAATTCTTCTCCAACAAAAAAGCCGCTTAATCGATGCTCAATCGTCAGATGTACAATTTCTTCATGCACCATTTCTGCATCGTCTCCCATTTCGCGCATGTCGCCAAGAATAAAAATCTTCGCGTGATTGTCGATTAACGCAAAACTATCAATTGCGGAACGCATACTCGTTGGATTCGCATTATAACAATCAACAATAAGCGTGTTTTTAGCTGTCTCAGTTACTTGTGACCGATTATTTGAGGGAACATAACCTTCAATTGCTTTAGAGCAGTTTTCCGGAGTAATACCAAAGAAAAGACCAATGCGGATAGCGGCTAGAAAATTGATGAAGTTGTATTGTCCAACTAAGTGGGTTTTTAATTCAGGACTTGTGAAGTCACCAAAACTCCAGGTCATTTCAACAAAAGGACTCAATCGCACTAATTTCCCGGAAACTTCTCCGGAATCGCCATAGGTAGCCCGCTTTATTCCTTCAGGAATTACCTTTGCCAATGTTTCATCGGTACTATTCAAAAACAAGACGCCGTCTTCATGACCATGATGAATATAACGGTACAACTCGCTTTTGGTTTGAATAACTCCTTCCAGTGATTTGAATCCTTCCAAATGTGCTCTCCCAACGTTAGTGATAATTCCATGCGTCGGTTCTGCAATTTCTGCCAACTCGCGAATATCTCCGGGCTTATTGGCACCCATTTCAATTACTGCTATTTCATGCTCGGAATTTAATTGGAGTAGGGTAAGAGGCACTCCGATGTGGTTGTTAAGATTTCCCTTGGTATAAAGCACATTGTACTGTGTCTGCAAAACAGCTGCAATTAACTCTTTGGATGTTGTTTTTCCATTGCTTCCGGTGATGCCAATGATTGGAATATGGAATTCTCTGCGATGATGCAATGCCAATTGTTGTAGAGCAAGAAGGGTGTTTTCTACTAATAGTGTTTTACCTTCAATTGTAAAATCAGCGTTATCGATTACAGCACAAAGTGCTCCTTTAGCAATGGCTTCCTCAGCGAATTTATTGCCATCAAAGTTGTCGCCTTTGAGACAAAAGAACAAACAATTTTTGGTGATAGTACGGGTATCGGTTTGTACTCCTGAACTTTGCAGGAAAAGGGAATAAATCTGATCCATTTTGTGAGCATAAAAAAACCCATCAATTCGCCTGAGACGGATTGATGGGTTCAATCAATTATCAATTCTGTTATTTTTTCTTCTTTTTCTTTTTACCGTAGTTCATTCCAACCGGACTTCCCACACGATCCATTGCACATCTGAAACCGATTGTACAAGTAGATTTGTCTTCATCCAGGAATCGGCGTGAACCTGCATTCAACCAGTAAGCACGATCTCTCCAAGAGCCACCTTTGTATACACGTGATTTATCAGAAATCAATGTTGTAGGCCAAGATGTTCTGTCTTCCGGTTTTACCTGATTACCATCCAATCCGTAAGTTTCGAATTCGTTTTGGTACATAATCAAGTTCGGGTCACGAGTTGCTTGGTTGATGGCGTTCTTACGATCGTCATTGTTATAGTAAATCGAACTTTCGATATCACCATCCAGGTAATCGATGTAGTCATCACGACGGTAGTTCAAACGACCGATGTTTTCCTCTTCAGTTACATTACGGTATTTTAATTTACCTGGTGTGTTTACAATGAATTCTGCAAAACCTTCACGTAACATCGTGATGATCTCAAATGCATATTCTTCACCGTCACGACCTGTACGCAACTCATCAGCAAAAATACCGTCGAAGATTTCGTCTTGAATCAAAGCAGAAGCTTCAATATCGTATTTGTTGTTTTTGTCTTCAATCGCACGATCAAGTACTGCATTGATTCGACCCAACAAAGCCAATTCGATTGAATCTTTTTTGTTTCCGTGAGAAACAAAGAAAGGGTCCGGAGCATAACCACGGGCAACACGGTTACGAGATTCTACGTTACGAGCCAAACCGTTTGGAATAACTGTATCGTTCGGATCATGTTTGTCAGCAGAAATACGTTGGTAACGAATACGCTCAAATTCATTCAAGTATTCTTTCATTCCGTGAACGTCATACAATACCTGACCGTTTTTCAATTCGGTAGAACCTTCGTTGTTCAACAATTTCGTTTGGAATACATTTCCACGGAACGGACGGAACTCATCAAAATCTTCAGATGAAAGTGGACGGTAAACATCCATTACCCATTCCGAAACGTTACCAGCCATGTGATAAAGACCGTAATCATTCGGCCAGAAAGACTCAACTGGAGCAGTAACATCAGCACCGTCATTCAATTGACCTGCAACCCCCATGTAGTCACCTCGACCACGAACAAAGTTAGCACGGATAGCACCCTGGAACTCTTCATTGTCCTGACGAACAAAGTGACCATTCCATGGATATTGACGACGCTCTGTAATTACTTCTGTACCTTCAGTAAGATTACCGATCAGACCGATAGATGCGAATTCCCATTCAGCTTCTGTCGGGAGGCGGTAGCGTGGCATAAGAATACCATCTTCCATACGCACGATACGTTTTCCTAATTTTTTACCTTCTCTGTTTGAAGGGTCGGTGTCGATCAATTTACGACCACCCAATTCTTCTGCTTGCTCATATTGACCAACCATGTAAGCATCTGTGTTGAATGTTTGATCATCTGCCTGATCAACATCCCAACCAAGAACACCTTCACGAATAAGGATGTACTCATTCACACGGTCAGTTCTCCACTTACAGTAATCACTGGCTTGTAACCAAGATACACCAACTACCGGATAATCGCGGTAAGCAGGGTGGCGTAAGTAATAATCGACATATTTTTCATTGAATGCCAACGGACTTCTCCAAGACAATGTGTCAGGAAGTGCGTTTTTGTAAACCATTGGATACGTTGCATCATATGCACGGTGAATCCAATAGAGGTATTCCAACCAGTGGAAATTCGTTACTTCCGTTTGGTCCATATAAAAGGACGAAACAGTAACGCGGGCAGGACGGTTGTTCCAGTCGAACATCACATCTTGCTCTACCATTCCCATGGTGAACGTACCACCTTCAACTAATACCAATCCCGGGCCTGTTTCCTGATCCACGTAAGGAACCTTTTGAAAACCGCCTTGATTTACATTGTTGTAATCCCATCCTGTGGAAGAAGAGGATTCTCTGCTACACGATACGATTGCTAATCCAGCAACCGAAAGCGCAAAAACACTCAAGAGTTTCATATGCTTGGTTTGTTTTTTCATTTTTTTGGGAGACCAAAGTTAATGTTATAAACGGATCACGAACAAAAGGTTACAAAAAAATCTAAAAAGATGGACAAGAAATCGTTCTAAAGGTCTTGTTCGGTGGTTTACAGTTGGCGTTGATACCAAGTGAAACTTCATGCGAACCTCCTGAAACACCATTGTTTAGTCGGGAAACGGTTACGTCGTAACTATATCCGATTTTAAATGTACCTGTATTGATACCTATCGCTAGGATAAACGCATCTCTGTTTCGGAACCATGCACCTGCGTTAAACGCACCATATTTCACATACGTACCAATGTTCAATTCCATGAACCCTTGTTGGTACTGGTAAATGATATTTGGCATGATGGAAGTTGTATTGTTGTACTTGGAACGAGCCCCAACAGGAATCTCCGCACCCATATGACCAGTCAAACGAATTGGCATCGGACTGTTACCGATAATAACCGATTCGTTCGGACGATTAAGGTGATGTGCTGCGAAACCGAAGAAGAAACGCTTCGAATATCCTACAAAACCTGCAGAAGCATCAAAGAATCCTCTTGAACCACCGCGCGGAACGTCTCCTGTTTGATAAATAAATCCACGTCGCGGGTCGATCATATCGCCGAACGTTAGTTTATCCCAATCGAGGAATTTTTGGTACCATGCAGCGCGAGCGCCGAATAACATTGCGAATTTTCTACTTACTTTTAGGTGGTAAGAGTAGACGAGCCCCAACATGGAAGTGTTAATTGTTCCCTGTCCTTGTTGGTCATGAGTTGCCAATACGCCGAATCCTCCCGAAATATTTTTAAAATATTGATCATAGGATGCGCTGTAGGTAACGTAATTTCCTGACAAACGAGGCCATTCGTTACGGTAGTTGAGCGCAAACCTCGGGCACCCATTTGATCCCGCAAACGCTGGGTTCAAATAGAGTGGATTCGCATAAAATTGTGTGAATGTAGGGTCTTGAGCATAGGTAGAGCTCATAGAACACAACATCGCCACAACGGCTAAGATTCTTACATTTTTCATTCGCTTTCGAATATTTTAAATGCGGGTTTATAGCATTGATACGCCAATGTTACGAAAAAAAAAATCATTGGTTACATCAAAATTGCTGAAACACAAAAATAAAAAAACATTACGTACGTTTTGATGAACAAGACGATCACTTTACGAAATTTGTCGCATGAAAAACGAAAGAATGCCTGTTGGTTACAATTTTAACAAAACTATTCAAGTGCTGTTATTCCTCTTACTTTGCGGAAATCAGCTTTTTGCTCAAACCTATACAATTGATATTCAGTGGTTGCCGAATAGAAGTTTTTTGGAAAATGGAGAATTATTGACAGTTCCTGCCATTAAAGACAATGATTACGCCAACGGAGTACCTTATTTTTCGTGGCAGCAAAAAGTGAAAAAAGGAAACTATCAGTTGTCTTTTTCGCAAGTTATTACTGAATCTGCCCAGGCAGTTGATGTACAATTATTATCCAAACGTGGAATTACGGCTCCAAATACACCAACTATTGAACTAGTAGTATCAAAAGCACGCAATGAACGATTTATTGTTGCCTCCGTTTTTCCTTACATTATGGAAAACGGTTCATTGAAGCGGATTGTCGGTTTCAACGTAGATGCGTCATTGCTTTCTATGGAAAGTAATTCTCAAGAAAAAGATTACGTTGCCAATTCGGTGCTCAATAACGGAGAGTGGTACAAAATAAGTGTGCGCGAAGACGGTATCTATAAGATAGATCGCACTTTCTTAAAGAATTGTGGAATTGATGTGGATAATCTGAATCCGCAGCAAATCAATATATATGGAAATGCTTCCGGAAGACTTTCTGAATTAAACAGTGCTGCATTTTTTGATGATTTAACCAAGAATTCGATTCAGGTGGTTGGAGAATCGGATGGTGTGTTTGATGCGGCAGATTACATTTTGTTTTATGGTGCCGGACCCAATCGCTGGGATTATTCTTCGGTGACCGGTTTTGAACGAAACCAACATATCTACAGCGAAGTTAATTGTTATTTCATTCACATTAGTGCGACCGATCTACCGTTGCGTATTCAATCAATCGGTGAATCTTCGAATGCAATTACCGATTTTGTGAATTCCTATAACTATAATGACATTCATGAATTGGAGAATAATAGTCTTGTGAGTGGAGGTCAGCGTTGGTACGGTGAATTGTTTGACGGTGAATTGACGCAAGAAGTATTGTTTAATGTTCCTGAAATTTTCATTGGAGCTCCCGTAGTGATCCAATATGCTGTTGCTTCCAATGCAACTTCGGGTGGAAATAGTTTCCGCTTTTCGTTAAATGGTAATTTACTTCAATCTCAAAATTTGTCGAGTGGAGGTGGGGATTATGGTCGAAATGAAGGTTCGTTCTCATTTGCCGCTACCAATCCTTCCATTCCGTTCTCGGTGACGCTTAACCGCATTAATCCTTCTGTGAAAGGCTACCTTGACTACATTGAGTTAACCACTCGCCGTAACCTGACAATGATGGGAAATCAGTTTCAGTTTAGAGACGTTGTGAGTGCTGCCCCAGGAAAAACCAGTGAGTTTATCGTTTCCTCTTTTCAAACTACATCGTTTGTATGGGAGATCACCAATAAGCGGAATCCGGCATTGGTGAGCGGAACTTATTCAAACAATCAATTTGTGTTTCGATTGGATACCGATACAATCCGCGAGTTCATTGCGTTTTCCAACACAGGATTTTTGACGCCTTCTTTTGTTGAAACTGTTCCAAATCAAGATTTACATGCACTTAGTCAAGTGGATTATTTGATTGTAACGCATCCGAATTTTGTGGCACAAGCACAACGATTGGCCAACTTGCATGAACAAGAAGGAACTACAACGCATGTGGTAACTACCGAACAGATTTACAATGAGTATTCTTCCGGTGTTGTAGACGCAACTGCGATTCGTCGCTTTGTGAAAATGTTTTACGATCGCGCCAATGGAGATCCGTTGTTGCAACCGAAACATTTGTTGTTGTTTGGCGATGGAACGTATGATCCGAAAGGACGTGTGGGAAACAACAATTACATGATTCCCACTTATCAAGTATTGAATTCAGAAAACCATATCAATGCAATGGTAACCGATGATTATTTCGGACTGTTGGATGATTCTGAATCGATTCTCGGATCGGATGCGATGGATATAGGTGTGGGAAGATTATTGATCACGACCCAACAACATGCCGTTGAACAAGTGAATAAGATTGAACATTACATGCACAACGGATCAACTCTTTACAGTCAGGGGGCGAATGAATGTTGTACAGGAAGTGATAATTCCACTTTCGGTGATTGGCGCTTGAATTATTCCATTATTACGGATGATGAAGAGGGAGGGTATTTTATTAATACCGATGCAGAGCCATTGATTGACGATGTGCAAGCACTTTATCCGGAAATGAATTACGATAAAATTTACAGTGATGCTTACATACAGACTAGTACTGCTGGTGGATTGCGTTATCCGGAAGTGTTTGATGCCATTACTGATCGTGTTGAGCGCGGAAGTTTATTGATCAATTACATCGGTCATGGAGGAGAGGTAGGAGCTGCGGAAGAGCGTATTATTACCATACCGCAAATTCAGTCATGGACGAATATTGACAAAATGCCGTTGTTTGTTACAGCAACGTGTGAGTTTACGAAATATGACGATCCGAGTCGCGTTTCTGCCGGAGAATGGGTTTCGTTGAATCCGAATGGTGGTGCAATAGCCTTAATGACAACAACACGTTCTGTATTTTTCGGTGTCAATTCAACTACTGTAAGACGTCTGTATGAAAATGCGTTCGACCGAGATAGTAATTTTGATCCGCTCACTTTTGGTGAAATCATGCGACGAACCAAAAACACTTCTGGTTCCAGTGACAACCGAAGAAGTTTTACTTTAATCGGTGATCCGGCACTTAAAATTGCGTTACCGAAATGGAGGATTGTTACCGACAGTATCAATCACAAAGATCCTACAATATCTATCGATACAGTGCGTGCTTTGAGTAAAATGAATGTAAAAGGACATATCGAAGATTTTAACGGAAATGTGCTTACAAATTTCAATGGAGTGCTTTCACCAACGATTTACGATAAAGAAAAGCTCAACCAAACATTGCAGAATGATCCGACTTCGCCATTGGTGAATTTCTATACACAGAAAAATGCATTGTACAAAGGAAAAGCATCGGTTGTAAACGGTTATTTCACGTTCGACTGCATCGTGCCGAAAGATATTGATTACGATTTCGGTTTCGGAAAGATCAGTTATTATGGAAAAGGTTCACCTGAAACGGATGCCGATGGATATGACACAAACCTGGTTGTTGGCGGGATTGACACAAATGCCGTGGCCGATGTTCAAGGTCCTGAGATCAATTTATTCCTTAATAACGATCAATTTGTGAGCGGTGGAATTTCAAGTCAGGATCCGCTATTGGTGGTAGATTGTTTTGATGAAAACGGTATTAATACTGTTGGCAATGGAGTAGGGCATGATTTGATTGCTATTCTGGATGGAAATACAGCAGATCCGATTGTGTTGAACAGTTATTACGCAGGTAAATTGGACTCGTATCAATCCGGACAGATTCAATATACCTTAAAAGGATTGTCGGTTGGGAAACATACATTGGAGGTGAAAATTTGGGATGTCAACAACAATTCTTCAGTTGCTTCTATTGAATTTACGGTAGTAGCCGATGAAAGTGTTCAGTTGGATCATGTTTTGAACTATCCGAATCCGTTTACTACCAAAACAACTTTCTTTTTTGAGCACAATCAATCATGCTCATCTTTGGAAACTCAAATTCGCATTTATACCGTTTCTGGTAGGTTGATAAAAACGATCAATAAACAAGTCGCAACCACCGGTTTCCGTGCAGAAGGTATTGATTGGGACGGTACGGATGATTTCGGTGATCAATTGGCGAAGGGAGTGTATGTGTACAGATTGTCGGTAGAATTACCTGATGGTGGGAAAGCCGAAAAATTAGAAAAATTGGTGCTTTTGAAATAACCTTTATCAACAAGCACAAGAAAAATGTATTTTTGCCGTTTAGCAATAAAGAACTTTTAAAGAATGCTACATAAAATTTTATTACTCGTTGCAATTTCGTTTAGTTTTCACGTTTTCAGTCAAGGTGGATTGTCAAGTGATAAGCTCAACTCTCTGCAGATGAATACGATAACTACTTCGATGCCTTTTTTGTCCATCGTGCCTGAGTCGCGTGGTGGTGGAATGGGGGATGCAGGTACGGCATTAAGTGCCAATTCTACTTCCATTTTTTGGAACACGGCAATGTTGAATTTTTCAGACGACGATGCTGAAGTAAGTGTAAGTTATACTCCTTGGTTACGAAAATTAACCAATGATATTCATCTTTCTTATGTTTCCGGATACAAACGTTTGGGGGATCGTCAGGCAATTGCGGCTTCATTGCGTTATTTTAGTTTAGGTGAAATCACTTTTACGAATGCAGATGCGAGTGTGATTCGTAACGATAAACCGAGCGAGTTTGAAATAGCTGTCGGTTATGCGTTTAAGCTTTCGGATAGAAACAGCATCGGGATCAATGGGAAATTTGCTTATTCCAACCTTACAGGCGGATTGGTAGTTGCAGGAGCTCAAACGAAAGCTGGTGTAGCTGGTATTGCTGATATTTCTTATGCTTACCGAAATCAAGATATCAAATGGTTCGGATACAATGGCGTTATTGCATTTGGTACAACGATTAACAATATTGGTAATAAGATTGCTTATTCTGAAAATGCAGTACGTGATTTCTTGCCAATGAACCTTAAGATTGGTTCTGCCTACACTGCTGAGTTGGATAAATACAACAAGTTGACGTATTCATTGGAGTTTCAAAAATTGTTGGTGCCTACACCACCGATTATGCAATTGAATACATCAACTAGTGAATACGAATTGATTTCAGGTAAAAACAACGATGTTGGTGTAATTGCCGGTTTGGTTCAATCGTTTTACGATGCTCCGGGACGAGTTCAGGAAGATGAAAACGGAAATTATGTTCAGAATTCTGACGGTTCTTATGCTGTTGTGAAAGGTACCCGTTTCAAAGAAGAGTTAACGGAGATCAACATTGCAACCGGTTTGGAATATTGGTACAATAACGTATTTGCTTTGCGAGGTGGGTTCTTTTATGAAAACAAAAACAAAGGTGATCGTAAATTCTTTACAGCTGGTATCGCCATTCAATACAATATTTTCGGATTGGATATTTCTTACTTGGCTGCATTGAAACGCGATAATCCGTTAGCGAATACCTTGCGTTTTACCTTGCGTTTCAAATTGGGGCAAAAAGTTTCGAAAGAATCTGAAAAACCTGAATAATCTTGGATATTCGAATAGGGTTCGGTGTTGATGTACATCGATTAGAAGAAGGTCGACAGTTTGTAGTAGGAGGCGTTGTTTTACCTTCTACTTTCGGGGCAGTAGGACATTCCGATGCAGACGTATTACTACACGCGATTTGTGACGGTTTACTGGGAGCACTTAATCTCCGCGATATCGGTTATCATTTTTCTGATACGGATCCTCAGTACAAAGGAATCGACTCAACTATTTTACTGGAAAATGTGATGAAATTGGTAATCGAAAAAGGATACCATGTTTCCAACATTGATTGTACAGTGATTTTGGAAAAACCGAAGGTAAATCCGCATATTCCTGAAATGCAGACAATCATAGCTCGTATCCTTCAGATAGATGAGGATCGAGTATCCATCAAAGCTACGACTCACGAAAAAGTGGACTCGTTTGGGGAAGGGAAGGCAGTAAAAGCATATGCAGTTTGTCTGTTAATGAAGCCGTAAATCATTTTCGGAATAGTTTTTTATCCGTTTCTAACCGTTAGAAACACTTACAGGTCGATGAATACTGGGATTGCTTGCTATTCGATTCAAAACCGATACCAAAACAAATAATTCGATCGTTGAGTGATCAAACTGATTCTTACTGATTTAACAAAATGACCGATATTAGCAAAAAACCTTATCCGTTTCTAACCGTTAGAAACACTTATTGCCCTGCCATTCCTGAGTTGTAAGTCAAGCTGAATGTCAAAGGATCACCAATTTTCATTGACTTAATACCGAAAGCCTGCCAAAACTAAGCTTAAATAAATTGCCCAAAATCGAACGTTACACAGATATTTCTGAAATCTCACGACTCCATCGTTTAAATATGAATGGCGAAATGGGACTCCGTTTTCGGTCAATCGTTATTTCAACCCTCTTGTTTTTCGCAAACCGGTAATTAAAACTGAAAACTCCATAGGTTGTAACACCATATTTTTCTCCGACATCTGTAATATAGTTGAACCGAAACCCAAGACGTTCCAGAGCTAACTTATCAATCAGGCAACTGTTTTTTTCTTTACCCATAATTCCTTCAAGGATAACGATGTTTTTCGCTAAGACTTTCATGGTCTCAGAAGCAATCGTTTTGACTGATTTGCGTACCTCGCTGTGGTAATAATTTTTACATTTAATATCACAGAAACGCTTGTCGGATCGACCAATAAGTTGTTTGTTGCAGATCACACATTGTCGGTGAGAAAAATCATTTTTTTGACACATAACTTGTTCTTTTCTTATTTAAGTTAGTGAAAAACATGATTTAACGAAAAGGAGGATATTGTTTTTTTGATGAAATAAGGAACGAAGAATGAGGCTGGTGTTTAGGATTAAATAAGAGTTTCTAACCGTTAGAAACTCTTATTTATCAGTAAATACTAGGGGTTCAGGAAGTAATACACAATTACCTAACCACCATTCAGTTGTAAAACACTTTATTTATTCCACCGCAATCTTCGATGTAAACGCTTCACCGTTGGCCGAATAATTCAACATGTAAAATCCTGCT
>JBILJP010000454.1:0-3717 GCA_044377135.1 Fluviicola sp. | reverse complement strand
TTCCGTGGAAAAGAATGTTTGGTTTGGTCTTTGAACAACTACTTAGGCTTGGCAAATCATCCTGAAGTTCGAGAGGCAGATCGTAAAGCTGCAGATACATACGGATTGGCCTATCCAATGGGTGCGCGTATGATGACAGGTCAAACGGGTGAGCACGAAAAACTGGAGAATGAATTGTCTGAATTCATGGGAAAAGAAGATACAATTCTTCTAAATTTCGGTTATCAAGGAATGGTTTCGGCAATCGACTGCTTGGTTGATCGTAGCGATATCATTGTTTATGATAGTGAAGCTCACGCTTGTATTCTTGACGGAATGCGCCTACATACAGGGAAACGTTTTGTTTTCCAACACAATGATATGGAAAGTTTCGACAAACAAATGCGTAATGCAACACGTTTGGCTGAAACAACCGGTGGCGGTATTTTGGTGATTACAGAAGGTGTTTTCGGAATGGCAGGCGATCAAGGTCGTTTGGCTGATATCGTTGAATTCCGTAAATCAGGTAAATACAATTTCCGTTTGTTTGTTGATGATGCTCACGGTTTTGGTACGCTTGGAGAAACTGGTCAAGGTGCCGGTGAAGCTCAAGGTGTTCAAGGTGAAATCGATATACTTTTCGGAACGTTTGCCAAATCAATGGCTTCTATCGGAGGATTTATTTGTGGTGACGAATCGATTGTAGAATTCTTGCGTTACAATATGCGTTCGCAAATGTTTGCCAAAGCTTTGCCAATTACCATTACTATTGGTGCACGTAAACGTTTGGAATTACTTAGAACGCGTCCTGAATTGAAAGAGAAATTGTGGACGATCTCAAATGCGTTGCAGTCAGGTTTGAAAAATGCAGGTTTCGATATCGGAGCAACCAATTCTCCGGTGACTCCAGTATTCATGAAAGGAAATCTTGCGGAAGCAACCAACCTTACATTTGACTTACGCGAAAACTACAACATCTTCTGTTCAATTGTAATTTATCCTGTTGTACCGAAAGATGTGATCATGTTGCGTTTGATTCCTACAGCTGCTCACACACTTGAGGATGTAAGTTACACGATTGAAACATTCAAGAAATTGAAAGATAAACTAGATAGCGGTGCTTACAAAGCAGACGAATTAGCCGCAGTTGAGGTTGACAAGAAAAAATAAGATTCATTTACATGAATTGTGAAAAGAGACTTCTTACGGAGTCTCTTTTTTTATGGTTTCAACCTTGAATTTATAAAACAAAAAAAGGAGGACCAAAATCCTCCTTCCGATTGAAAATCAAAAAGTGCTATTAATCAAAAAGCTTATAACCTGTCCATGTTCTAGAGTCTGTATCGAATAAAAATACTCGCTCGTTGCAATAAGAAACCCGGAAGAAATCAGGCACTTCTTCAATCGATTCACATGTACCCGATTTTAAGACCACTTTACCGGTTTCTTTACCACTTGACGCACTGAATAAGTGAACGGTCATGGTTTCAGCCTCAAATAGCGCGATTTCGTAATTTTTCACTCCGGTATACATCGGTCCGTTGGTATTCAACGTGGTATTCATATCAGTAGGAGAAAGTATCAATGTTTTACTTTTCGTTTTACCTGGTTTGAAAAAATAGGCAGTATTTCCTTCAACGAACATGATGGATTTCTTTTTCTCAGCATAAGTAGCAACCGTTTGCCCTTCCATTCCGTAAGAAAATGAAGTAGCAACCGACCCTTTGATCGTGCCATCGGTATTTAACTTAAGTTCAAACCCACCTTGGTTGTCGTAACTAATTCCTTGAATGGTTTTTGTACTTGGATTGTACCACATTCCACGCACATCAAAGCCTACTTCTTCAGATGCAATAGAAGTACCGCTTGAACTATGTGTTTCTATCGGATACAACGAATTTCCCGCAAATACGGTATAATAAAGTTGAGTTGAAGGGTTGTATGTCACAGAAACACCATTTGTGCCGTCTCCACCTTGAATTGTTAAAGTGATATCACAATTAGCATTCATCAACGGAGTCTGAGCGGAAGTTAACATTGTTGTTACCAAGCCAAATAGGAGCAGTATTTTATTCATAGTTGTTTTTATTTCTAAAGTAGTAAAGTAATTTAGAAGTGGCTATATATGTTCCGGAAAATACTACAAATGCTATAGTTAAGTCGTATCAACAAAACGGTCAACAGCAACAAAAAAAACGGAACACTGAAAACGACTCCTCTACTAGTCATTCTCAGCATTCCGCAAATCGTTTATTTGTTCCATTTAACTAACCTAATGCTTTACTGCTTTCTCTAATGAAGAACGAGATTTTAATCTGCTAAAACTAAACTCTATCACACACACGTTAAACTAAACATATCACTTAGAGTAATCCAGCGTTCTTCATTATCGATTAAGCAAAATGTTAACTATCGAAAGGTAGTAGTAAGTTAACTTCTCTAGTAACAAGCTTAACAAATAAATTCTGATGCTAAAGTACGGTTCAACTAAATTCAATACAGGAGTGCTGCCCCCTCAAAAGCAGAAAAAAACTTGCTAAAACTTTAGTTGCTGATCTTTGCGATCAACGACACTTTTATTCTCCATCACCCACATTAACAAACTGTTATTGCGCGCATCGAGGTTGAGTTTTTTGCAAATTCGTGAGCGATAGTTTTCAACAGATTTCACTGATACGAAGAGAAGATTGGCAATTTCTTTACTGGAATATTTTTGACTCACCAGTTTTAGTACTTTCAATTCGGTTTGTGTTAGTGCATTTAAGAGTTCAGCAATATGCAATTGATCGCTATTTTCGGAAAGTTCTTGTCTGTTGGGATCGCGAATATCTTTGGCCAGGTAACTTTTACCTTGTTGAATGGCTAAAACGCATTCCACCAATTCTTCCGAAGTATTGTCTTTAACCAAGTAACCCTTTGCTCCACTGAAAAAAGCCAGTTTCACCATTTCCACATCCTTGTACATGGACAGTATTACCACATTGATCTGAGGAAAAGATTTGGCAATTTCGGCACAAGTATCCAAGCCGTTTTTCTGAGGCATATCAATGTCTAGAAAGACTAAATCCGGCTGATGTGACTCCAGGTGGACAATCACCGAAGCTCCGTTATCAAAATCGGTCACATGAACTTTCTCAAAAGAAGATTCCAGCAGAAACTTGAGTCCGCTTCTGAAAATCGGGTGATCATCTGCTATGACAATTTCCATATTCATCGAAATTTGATTATTAACTGAATTCCCTTTTGTTGATCTGAAATAACGTTCAATTTACCATTCATCTTATGCACACGTTCCTTAATGGTCATCATTCCTATTCCATTACTAAACGTAGCACCTGAAAAACCGATGCCATTATCACGGTATTTATAAATATAAGTACCGTCTTCTTCTTTGAGTGTGATTTTCAGCGACGCCGCATTGGCATGCTTGATCGTATTGTTAATGCATTCCTGACTAATTCGGTAAAGTTGCGTTTGAATATCAATGCCAAGCTGATCGTTTGGAACCGCAAAATGCATACTGCAAATTATATCGGTATTGGCTTGCGTGTGTTCCAATAATCCGTTGAGCGATCGTTCCAATCCTAGTTTTTCAAGTGAAGACGGATGCAACTGATGGCTGATCGTTCTGGTTTGATTGATCACTTCGCCCACTTCTTTTTCCAAATCGGTAATCTCCTGGATCACTCCATTATTGTACATGTTGATTTTCGACTTTACAACAGAAAGCAATTGACC
>JBILJP010000453.1:0-3724 GCA_044377135.1 Fluviicola sp. | reverse complement strand
TCGCATGGAACCGGACGACAAAAAATTCTCGGGATTCGTATTTAAAATCCACGCCAACTTAGATCCGAAACACCGTGACCGTATTGCCTTTTTACGCATTGTTTCGGGGAAATTTGAGCGCAATACCTTTTACAAGCACGTGCGGTTGAACAAGAAATTCAAATTCCCGAATCCAACTTCGTTCATGGCGCAAGATAAAAGCGTTATCGATGAAGCTTTTCCGGGCGATGTGATCGGTTTATACGATACCGGAAATTTCAAAATCGGCGATACATTGAACGAAGGTGAAAACTTTATGTTTAAAGGCATACCGAGTTTTTCTCCGGAATTGTTCCAGGAATTGGAAAACTTGGATCCGTTGAAATCCAAACAATTGGAAAAAGGGATCAACCAGCTCATGGATGAAGGAGTTGCCCAAATGTTTATTCAACAACCCGGGAACAGAAAAATTATTGGAACGGTTGGTCAACTGCAGTTTGAGGTAATTGCTTATCGTTTGGATCATGAATACGGCGCTAAATGTCGTTTTGTGCCGAAAGGATACCATAAAGCTTGTTGGATCACCACGGATAATGACGCTCAGTTGGCTGATTTCTTACGTGCAAAAGCCAATTACATTGCCAAAGACAAAGACGGGAATTATGTGTTCTTAGCTGAAACCTCATTCTTGTTGCAAATGGCAGAGAAAGATTATCCGGATATCACGTTCCATAAGACGAGTGAGTTTAAGTTGGAACGGGTTTAAATTGCTGATTTTTTGTTCTTTAACCGTTCGTAATATTGCGAAATCACAAACGGTTATTTGATATGCCAATTTGCAATATTACGAACGCTTTTTGATCATCATTCTTCCTTGCAAGGAACGCAGTATTCCGCTTGAAGGAATCATGCTACAGGTGAGTTTAAAATACTGATTTTTTGTTTTTTAACCGTTCGTAATATTGCGAAATCACAAACGGTTATTTGATATGCCAATTTGCAATATTACGAACGCTTTTTGATCATCTTCCTTCCCTGCAAGGAACACAGTATTCCGCTTTCAGAAATGGATCTCTGTAAAGTTGAAAATCAAAATTTACCCATTCACACCATGTGTCAGGAGATAGTTTATACGCAAGTGCTGCTGCTTTATGCATCGCTTCGGTACCGCTCAAATCAGTTTCTCCGGCCATTGTTTGCGCCAATAAAAAGGCTGCGTCAGGTGTGAAGTCAGGATCATCCATTCTGCGCTGCAATAATTCTACTGTAAGAAATGGTTGCGACCATAAATTAAAGAATTTCGCAATTTTCACTTCTTCGGCGATTGTTAGTGCTTGCGATTCGAAGTAGGTTTCTATTTTTTTGAAGCAGGGACGGATCTGTTTGAAATCTCCTGTCAACTCATGGTAATTAATTCGGGTGAGGTAATAATTCAAGTCAAAAACACTACTGACCAATCGATCTGAAAAGAGCGAATCGAGCCGCTTGGGATCAAGTAGTTTTAGAAAAACGGTTGTTTTGATATCCCATTCTTCTTCCAAAAGCGTATAAGTAGAAAGATTGTAAAGGTGAATGAGATTGCGTGTGGCGTTTTCCGACAAAGCTCCAGGTTCCCGCAACCATTTCCGTACAAATCCCAGAATACGAATGTCTTTCGGATTAAAGTGATTTGTGAGCATAGCCGAAGCATTTTGTACCAACGAGGTGTCTTTCATCAAACGATCCAAAATGCCGGGCTCCATTAACAAAGAAGTAGGTGATCCATCCTGGTACATTTTGAGCATGGCCCGATTGGCTTGTTTTGAATTCCCTTCCAACAAAGCTGTCCGAATATTCATGTTCAGGAAATCTTCTCGCTGAGTAAGGCTATCGCGGGTTCCTTTTATGTGAATGATGAGTGTGGAAATACGCTGTTTAGCTAGTAATGAATCCCAATTGTGCGATTGGTCGCGTAAAACAAATAAGCGTATGCTGTCTTTTGGAAGTTTAGCAATACTATCCAGTCCCAACAATTCCAATTGCAAATAACAGTGTTCCCAATTTTCAGACACGCTTGTTTTGATTAGTCCGTTGAACCTGCCGATTTTTCGTTCGGTGATTGCTAATAACTGTTTTGCCCGTTCTTCGTGAAGTGCGCGATTACCAAGTTCATTTCCTTCAATGGAACTGTATGAAATCACTTCAATGGCCATAATGGAATCTTTCGGAATGTTGCTGTTTAACGTTCCCAATGGCGTAGTTTGTCCTTGCTCAAATGCAAATTGATTGATGATGGTGCGTACGCTTCCTTGTTGCTTTAATGGACTATCGCGTTCATCCAGCATTGGTTCTATGGGCGCTAAACCGTATTGTTCACCGTCTACGTAATGCAAAATGGAGTACTTGCATACTTGACCGTTGCGAATATAAATGAGGTTAGGAAGAATGGCTTCATCCATTAATTCGGATGGAATTTCGCCTAATGTGGTTTTGATTCTGAAATCACCTTCCGATTCGTTGTTTTTGATGAAATCGTCGCGAAACATCGGTTTTAGGATCACGCCGTCGTAAATGGGAGATTGATCGAGTTCGTTGCTTGAATGACACGGAAATTGACTTTCTGAGATAATGTCTATGGCTATTCCGTCTTTTGCATTGGGAAAAAGTGCCATGAAACGATCTTTGTTCTGATAGTCGATCATCACCTTGTTACCGGAAATGTAAACACAAGATGTCAGAATGGTAATCTCATGGTTTTCCAATACATCCGTGCAGTTTTCCGTTCCTTTTTGAAGGCTGAATGCATTTTTGGTTTGCTGGCCTTCAATTCGGGTTTTCTTGTGTGCAAAAACAACACTTAAGGTGTACACGTTTTTTGATTTACGTTTACTCCAGCCAAAACCTACCGTATTATACCTCAAAAGCGGAATGCTATCAAGATGGGTTTCTAAATATTCATCGAATGCTCCTAACGTTTTCGCTGTGATTTCTTTGTTCGATTGTTTCGCGTCGAAAGGAACCTCGACCACCAATTGAATGGCATCGTCAAAATCACCTTTTACTGATTTGATGCGCTTTTCAACGGTTTTATTTTTGCCGCTTCTTTGGTTGATACTCAGTGGTTGATTGATGAGGTAATCTGCTTGAATTTGCGCCGCTTTGGATAATGTAGCGTCTAATTCGTACGATTCTACTTCCTTACCACCCAATGCAATGCTGAGTTGTTTCGTCAACGACGGTTCCGTTTTTTTGAATTCCTTCAACGTGATTTGACCGAACAACGGAGTGATCAAGAGGGTTAAAATCAGGCTAACAATTAATTTCATATCATTCAAAAACAGATGGCAATTCACTCAAATACACTCCCGGATTTCGACAATCCATCATCACATGTTGCAAACCGTTGGTCATCCAGAAATAAGGAGCCTGTAACTGTTGCACATAATTGCTTGTTTGCAGGAAGGTTTTTTCATCAATCGGAATGGAAGTAGCTTTACATTCAACAATCAATGCAGGTTTTCCAAATGCTGAAAACACTACGATATCGCACCTTCGGGCTTGACCGTTTATCTGTACCAGGTGCTCTGAATTGATGCGTCCGATTGGAACTTGCCGGTCGTTGATGAGAAAGTGAATGGCGTGTTGGCGCACCCATTCTTCGGGAGTAAGCAATAAGTGTTTTTTGCGAATGATGCACCACACAACAACTTGTTCACCTTTGCGGGAAAGGTTCAGTTTTGCCGGAGGTAAATTTAACGGTTCCATT
>JBILJP010000452.1:0-3734 GCA_044377135.1 Fluviicola sp. | reverse complement strand
CGCTTATAAACAGCCGTCTTCTGCTCGAAAAAGCACTCGATGTATGCCCGATACATCTCGTTCTTTTCGCTTGAATCCAGCTATCTCTAAGCGATCTGACTGAATTCTTATCCCGAACTCACGTTAAGTAAGCTTTTCCAGATCCAATAGATTCATCTATTTACAGTATTAACTTAGCGCACTTTGCTACTTAGCGTTGAAAAAAAACTAACTGCCACTGCGTTTTATGCTGCTAATATTTTCGGATTTCACCAATAAAAAACGCTCGTCTACAAAAGCAAACGAGCGTTTAAACGAATTTTTATTGAATTAGAATTTCAGCAAGCCGAATTTCTCTTTTTTACCATACTGGAAGTACATAAACATTTCGTTATTGATGTAATCGGCAGTGAATTTTTTAGGTACGGCGTAGGCAGCAGTTTCTTCACGAGAAGTATAACGGTTACGCGAGTATTCTCCATTGGTCAAATCAATTTCAACTTTCGCAACACAATTTGTTTTCTTTCTGAATGAAGCAGTATACAATCCTTTTTCATCGATTGAAAAATCTCCTGTTTCGGCATAGTTATTAGTGTTATCGTTGAAGAACATAACGAATTTATCATCGGTAAAATAACCGCCAATACTACTGTAATAACCTCCGTCTTCGGCGGATGTCTGGCGTTTTCGCATTTTGTTGATCCATGTAAATTCACCGTTTTCCTGCACGCGATAAGTAATAATGTCATTAAAATGGTAATCACGTATCGTTGTTGTTCTACCTGTCTTTGAATCTGTAAAAGTAGTGGTTGTGATAAAGAATTGCTCCATTACTACAATCACTCCGCCATCGGCAGTGGTATGCACTTCACGGAAATCGTAGCTATACAATTGTGGTGAACCCTTTCCTTTTTCTTCGCGTTTGTTGGCTTTTGTTTTTTGTTTTTCCGACCAATCTTGCGTGATAAAATCTTTGGCAAACTCACTGAATCCTTCATTTACAATTTCCTGATTGGCAAAATCTACTTGAAAATAGAATGCACCTTTTGTGCTGTAAGTTCCTTCACCGTAAAGTCCGGTGCAGGTCAAAATACGACGCTCATCCGAAGAGAAAGTCATATCGGTAATACGTTTATCACCCAAATCGAGGTTCATTTCCGTTAAGTCACTGTCTTTGATCAAAAAGATCAGGTATTTTTTCAACGAAGTATAATCACGTACTTTTCCACGTTCGTTGGTATTGTAGACCTTTAACCCGAGGAACAAATCGCCCGTGTTCGACAAATAGTGATTGGTAATGTCGGCTTCTTTCGGGTCGTAAGGCGATTCGTATTCTCCTTCAGAAACCACGTTGAACTCATCATTGTATACTTTGTATCCGAAACGTTCACTTTCTGTTTTTGTACTCGGAATGGAATATTCCACACAGAAAAAAGCTTTGTTTTTCGATTGGATCACATTAAAATAACCCGATTTATTCCATCCTTTTGGCATTTCGTACTCGGCCAGCAAGGTTGGGACACCAACAGGCGTGCAGCTTTCGGTATAGAGCTGATAGTACAACTTATTCTGCTTATCCGCTTTGTCGGAAAGAAACACGACCATTTTGCCTTTCACAACGATCATGTCGTTCAACGAACCCATACCACTTTCCGTTTTGAGCACAATTTTCTCCTGAGCGATCGGCATAAAATCCTCATAACGCTTTAGTTGGTAATTTCCGGTAATCATTCCTCCGCTCAAGACAGTGGTGTAGAAATTTTTACCTTTTTCGGGATAAATAACTGTTCCGCTTCCGTTACTTTTTACGAGTTCACTCCATTCTACTTCTTGGGCAAAGGTGATTTGACCAGCCATCGCAAAGAAAGCTATTGCCAGAAACGTTGATTTTAATTTCATTTATTGAATTATTTGATGGCTAAAAGTAGCTATTTTAACCAGAATTTCATTCTAAGAAATCTCGTTGTAATTGAGTTATAAATGAATCTTGCAGACCAACTTCGCACTGTTTTTAAAGAAGACGATTCAGACACCAGTCTCAGAAAATGGGCGTGTTACCTTTCGGAAAACAAGGTTGATTTGCAAGACTTACTTCTGTTGCTTGATGAAGACCGATTTACAGCAATGCGTTTTTTATGGCTCATGGGCGGTTTGGTTGAAATTGATCCGGAAAGAGTAGCTCCGGTGGTTCCATACCTCTTTGCGAAACGGTTTGAGGTTCAGGTTCCCAATTATGACAGAAGTATTGCCAAATTTTGTTGGCTGGCCGGCATTCCCGAAGAACTAGAAGGAGAAGTAATTGACGTATTGTTTCAATGGATTCTGGACCCAAAAATGAGTACATCAACTAAAGGATTTGCTGTGTCGGCATTATTCAAACAAACCGAAAAGCACCCGGAGCTGAAACATGAACTGAAGATTGTGATTGAAGATCAATTGACGAAAAACGGTGTATCGTTTGAGAAACGGGCGGGGAAGGTGTTACTTAAATTGTAAAATCCCTTCTCCAGTAACGGAAAAGGGATTTAAACACACTGTTTTTATGCTTATTTGACAAGCAATTTGCCTGTAGCCACTGTTTTATCGGCTTGTTGTACATGTACCAAATACACACCTTGGATCATTGTACTTACGTCCACTTCAACCGATGCATTGTTTTCTCCGGTGAGTTGTATTGTTTTCACTATTTTTCCTGAAAGATCGCTTACCATTACTGACTCACTACCAGCTGGCAAATCGGAAATCAGCGCATAATCAGCGGTTGGATTCGGGTAAATCATTAAGGCCTCAACCACGTTTTCAGCAACACCCAAACCATCATCAAACGAAACATAATCAACATAATCCTCTCTCCAGTTATTTCTCACTTCCAACAACAAATCATCCCAATAGATATCTAGCATTTGTAATCGCTTGCCATCCACATCATACAAAAAAGTATCCTGTTCAATGATTCTCCAATCTGACTCAGCAGGAATCCATTCCAGGAATTCATTCAATGTTTGATTCCCATCCTGATCAAACACAAAGGAAACCTGTCTACTATTAGTCCAGTTAACCCCATCATACAATTCAAACAGGGCCACATATCCGTCACCAATACCGTAAGTAATCGTTGTTCGTTCATTCAGTTCATAAACGCTATTCGCCAAATTCCAGTTATGAAGTTGATAACTTGCTACTTTTGACGTATTCACGTCACCGTTCCAATCTTCATACACCACATCCGTTATTTTCTGGCTGTTAACATATGTTCCCGACTGCGCGTCCCAATCTTTGATCAACCATTGATACACCTCGCCTGCTCCGTTTATATCAAACTCAAAACGTTGTACCGGAACCCAGTTAGCGCCATCCCACGATTGTTGCACATAATTTTGAAGGGTTATTCCATTGGGATAATAATTGTATAAATAACGACTGCTGTTTTCATACACCAACGGATTGCTATTGGGCACATCTACCTGCATAACATACTCGGTTACATGCTGCTGAGCATTGTATGTACGTGTATATAAATACGCATCTATCACACTCCAAGTAGCATTAGACTGATTGTAAAGCGATTGCATTCTTTCTACAACAGAACCGTTTACATCAAGGTAGTATTGCGCTTTATACAGATCCACCCAACTACCTTGATCATAAAACTGTAACAACTCTATTGCGCTATCAGCTGTTGTTGTGTACAAACGGCGATCAAGCGGTGAAATGAGATTTTTGCGTGTTGCCGCTGTTTTTACTCCATACGAATC
>JBILJP010000451.1:0-3779 GCA_044377135.1 Fluviicola sp. | reverse complement strand
CGAATTTCAAAGTGTGCGCATAGGTGAAGAAACCGGACGGTTGAAACACGTATTGGCTTCTATGGCGGTTTATTTTGGTGATAAAGTAAAACTCAAACGGCAATTGGTGAGTGTATTCACCTACCCTGCTTTTGTAATGGCAATTACCTTCGGGGTGTTGTATTTCATGCTCAATTCGGTGGTGCCGATGTTTGAAGATGTGTTTAAACAATTCGGGCAGGAATTACCGTGGTTGACCAAAAAAATTGTGTGGTTGTCGGATCACTTTGCGCCATTTATGTTCTATTTCTTTCTGGCAGCCATTGCCATTAGCATTTATTGTTACACACAACGCAAAGAAGAGTGGTTTCGCAAAACATCGAGTCAGGTCATGTTGCGCATTCCCGTTTTCGGTGTACTGATCCGGAAGGTGTACATTGCCCGTTTCTGCCAAAGTATGGGATTGCTCATGGAATCGAAGACTCCGCTTGTAAAAGCGTTGGATTTGGTAGAAGAAATGATCGGATTTTACCCTTTGGAAAAAGCCATTCAACATGCCAAAAAAGAAATTTTAGCAGGAAATCAACTACATTCCGGTCTCGGACAATTCAACATATTGGATAAACGCTTAATTTCGCTCATTAAAATCGCCGAGGAAATCAACCAGTTGGATCAGACTTTTATACGCTTAACCAAACAATACAACGACGAAATTGATTACCGAACAAAACTGATGGGAACGATCATTGAACCCGCCATTATTGTGATTATCGGAGTTGTTGTAGGTGTAATTATGGTAGCGATGTATTTACCGATGTTTAACTTGAGTAATGTCATTAAATAGATGAAACGAATCAAACGCAGAACGAAGATAGCCCGCATGAATGCCTTTTCATTGGCGGAAGTGCTGATCGTATTGGCGATTATGGGAATCCTGATCATGTTGGTCGTACCTAATCAAACGGGCATTGCCACCCGCACCAAAAGCATGGAGGCGCAACAGGAATTGCGGATGTTGCACAACTTGCAGTATGCCTATTTTCTACAGTTTTCCAAATACTCGCAAGACTTAAAAGAGATCAATTACCTGCCCCACAAGTTGAATACCGAAGGCGGAACAGCCAATTACCGCATTTCTATTACGGAGGCAAGTCCGGCAGGATTTAAAGGCAGAGCCGAATCGGTGGTTGATTTTAACGGCGACGGCAAAATGAATATCTGGGAAATAGACCAGGAAGGACAACCAAAAGAAGTACAACCCGATTAATGATCATCACACTTGTCATAGCGTGTTTATTACTCGTAACGATCTTCTTGCAAGACATTACGTTACGAAGCATTTGGTGGTTTTTACCGCCTTTGCTTTTCGGTGCGTTTATCGCCTACCGTTGGGATGAGTTTTCATGGTTGACACTCGGATTTAATACGGCATTTATTGTGTTGTTGATGGCATTTTTATTCGTTTACATCCGTTTTCGTTTTGGGAAACCCGAATTGATTTTCAAACAGTATTTCGGCTTGGGCGATTTACTCTTTATTCTGGCACTTACCCCATTATTGCCGTTTCAACAGTTCATTTTGTTTTTTACCGTCGGAACGTTTTCAACGCTGGTCATTCACGGAATCAGTTTGCTGTTTAAAAAACAACCCACCATTCCTTATGCCGGTTATTTTTCATTGGTTACACTCGCCTATTTGCTGTTACTTCACAGCGGAACGGATGTGTTTCAATTCATACAACTTTAACGATGCAGGATTGGGATAACATACAAGTTTCAGCAGAATTGCAACAAGCGGTGCGATCTGATTTGGCATGGCATTACCGCGTGATTCCGAAAGTACTTACGCCGGAATTGGTGCAGTTTTACATCGACGAACAACAAAATGTAGCGCTGGCGAAAGAAGAACTTTCAGCCTTGTTTGGTTGTGCGGTAGAATTGGAACCCATTGATAGCATTGCCATTCAGCGCAATTTGGGTCGGCATTTCCGCAAAGCGAATCAGGAACAACAATTGGTCTTCGACTCTAAAATCGATTTCGTTGACCGCATTATACAAGATGCCAATCACCTCGGAAGCAGTGATATTCATATCGAAACGTATGAAGAACGTGCCCGGGTGCGCATTCGAATTGACGGTCATTTGATCGAACGGTTTGCGGTAGATAAAGCTGATTATGCAGAGCTGGTGAACAAAATTAAGATTCGCTCCAACCTCGATATTTCAGAGAAACGTTTACCGCAAGACGGCCGGATTCAGTACCAGGATTTCGATATTCGTGTATCGATTCTGCCAACACTTCACGGTGAAAAAATTGTGTTGAGAATCTTGGGGAAAGACGCGTCGTTTATTCAGATTGATCAATTGGGATTGACCGAACGCGATTTGGAAAATTACCGCGAGGGCATTAAAAAACCCAACGGAATTGTGCTCATTAGCGGTCCAACAGGTTCGGGGAAAACAACCACGCTTTACGCCACGTTGAAATTGCTCAACAACGAAAAACGCAACATCGTTACGGTAGAAGATCCGATTGAGTACACACTGGAAGGAATCAATCAGGTGCAGCTCAAAGAATCCATTGGGTTGACCTTTTCAAGTACGCTGCGTTCGTTTTTGCGTCAAGACCCCGATGTGATTATGTTGGGTGAGATTCGCGACGGCGAAACGGCTCAAATGGCCATTCGTGCGGCATTGACCGGTCACTTAGTATTATCAACAATCCATACCAACTCGGCTTGGGGAACGATTTCGCGCTTGATCGACATGGGCGTTCCACCGTTTTTATTAGCCAATACCATCAACACTTCTGTCGCTCAGCGATTGATCAGAAAACTATGTACCAATTGCAAAGTGGAACAACAAACGGTCTTGAAAGATTGGCCGCGAACGATTGATCCTTCGTTGGCTCCAGAAACTCAATTTGTAGCTGTAGGTTGCGATACCTGTCATTACACGGGTTACAAAGGCAGAACAGCGGTGTATGAAGTCATTCCGATTGACATGGAATTGGCAGATGCGATCAAACGAGCCGACATGCGCGTGCAACCGATGTTAGACGAACGCGGCATTGTGAGCCTCAGCAAACAAGCACTTACTCTCATTCACGATGGAACTACTTCGCTGGAAGAAGCCTATCCTTTATTAACTGAAATCCAATGAAACAATTACTCTGTCTCTTGTTGCTCTTTTTCCTGTCGCTTCCGGCGATGGCACAAAAGCAGTACACGGAACTTACATTACGACCGATACTTGACAGCCTGAGTATAAAATCTCCGGGCTACAACAACGCGGTTCAACTCAATGTATCGGGTTTACCGTTGGCAGAGTTGGTGAATTCCTTAGCATTGGAAAACAACCTCAATATCAGCATTGATCCGTCGTTTAATCAAGCTATTTCGTACAATTTCTTCGACGCGCAGGTAAAAGACGTACTCGTTTTTCTCTATGATAATTTCGATGTGGAATACCAATTTGTGGGAAACATTTTAGCCATCAAAAAGCCAACAGCAAAGAAAGAAGTTCCCTTGCCGAAAATTGAAAAGAAAGTAGATGTAACCTACAATCCTTCCAACGAATTTTTATCGGTTGACCTTAAAAACGATAGCTTGTATAAAGTGGTACAAGCCATAACTACCTTGAGCGGAAAAAATGTGGTGCTTGCTCCTGAAGTTCGCGATAAACAAGTCAGTGCTTATTTCCTCAACCGCCCGTTTGACCAGGTTTTCGATATGATCGCCAAGGCCAACGGATTGGAATCGAAGAAAGACGAAAACGGATTTTATTACTTGTTTCAATCGC
>JBILJP010000450.1:0-3795 GCA_044377135.1 Fluviicola sp. | reverse complement strand
CTTTCATTGTACAACGGATTGTTTTTATCGCGACTTTCTTCTTTCACAATATCGCGTACAGCGTTTTGCAAAGCTGCTACAGAGGTGAAATCACAACTGAATTTGAAGATAAAATCGTCGTAATTGGCATCTACTGTTACATTGCTGATGCCTTCTTTTTGGTCTAATTTATCTTTGTAAAGTGCAATTTTATTCTTGATTTCATCCAAACTCGGAACGCGTTGACCATCAATACTGTCTAAAGCCAAGATGGAATTGATCTTTATTTTGCTTGCACTAAGATTTACGGAATATTTGTAAGTACCACTGCCGTTGGCGTGTATAATGATCTCGTCGAAAATATCAACACACGAATTCAGCAAAAACAGTAAACCGAAACAAGCAAGGATGTATTTCATAGTTTTAATTTGTTACAAAAATAACGACTTCGGTAAAGCAAATACCGTACCACACGGGAATTATCAATTATTAATGCCTGAATTATAAAGAAAGCAGTTTGCCTTTATAATTAATAATTCAACTATTTATAATTCTATTGAATCAATTTTACATTGTTATCGGTGACTTCCAACTGCGCTTCGGCGCCACAAATCACGGCTCTGTTGTCATCTATGTGTCCGATAGGTGCGTCAAATGCAATCGGAATTTTCCGGTAGTTAAAATGAGTAAGAACGAGTTCTTCTATTGTCCAGCCGGTTGGTGCGGCAGTGTCTTTCATGTCCGACATACCACCAACAATCAATCCGCTGATGCGATCAAGAATACCGGCCAGTTTGAAGGTTTGCAACATGCGGTCGAGGTGGTAAAACTGTTCGCCTACATCTTCAATGAAAAGAATGTTGTTTTCAAAGTCGGGACACAAAGGCGTTGCCAGTAAACTGTACAAAATGGATAGATTTCCTCCGACCAATTTTCCGGTTGCGATGCCTGTTTTGTTGGCTGAGTTTGGTTTCCATTCGTGTTGAACACTTCCTTTACTCAGACTATCCCACAAACTTTCCAATGCTTCGGTACTGTTTTCGCGGTAATTGAGGGGCATGGTAGCGTGTATGCTTTCCACACCCAAACGAGTTGCTTTTTGATGAAGTATGGTAATATCGCTAAAACCCACAATCCATTTGGGGTGGCGCAATAGGTTGGCCCACTGCAATTGTTCTACAATGCGGATGCACCCGTAACCACCGCGCGTACAGATAATGGCTTTTATTTCAGGATTATCGATTGCGAACTGAAAATCAGCCATACGTTCAGCTTCGGTACCCGAAAAATAAGTGTGTGTACCATAAGCATGTTCGCCTATTAGCACGTTGAGACCCTTCTTTTCAAAGAAATCGCGCGCAAAATCAATGTGTGTTGCTTCGATGGATTTGGCGGGTGAAACAAGGATAATGGTATCACCTGATTGCAATAAAGCCGGACGGATCATGATTTACAGAAATAAGCGTAAAGATACGATTGCGAGGTAAAAACGCAAAGAGGAATAGCTATGGACTAAGTTCGGGTTTAATGTATAACTAAAAGCAATGACAATTTAGCCACAGATTACCTCAGATTTTCACAGATCTAGGCTCTAAGTTGGCGCAGAGTAAACAACTTTCCAACCATGAATTTCTTCTGTGAAATCTGTTTATCTATGGCATAAAAACGAGTGCTGAAACCATTTGGGATCTAAGGATGAGAAACAAAGTAATAAAATGGTGGGATGAAATTTTTGGAAAATTACCCGGCTGTTGAACCCATCACCACCATATTTTCCATAGTTGGAGAAGCTACACCACCTTTTTTCTCAAGGGTAATGGCGAATGCGGATACATTGTCCATATTGACGTCGAACGGATCGGTGGTATTCATCACTTCTTCGTGATCGAATAACCCTAAACTTACCGGCTTTCCATCGGCAATAGCCCAAAGTTGGTATTGCATGTCTGTTGGCGGATCGGTAATACACTCGGCCACCATAATTCCTTTGTTACTGCTATTGCTCCACATAAAATGCACACACGCTTTCGGGTCTTTTGGAGTTCCCATCAGAATCACTTTGCGCATATCGTGGTCAACCACCATAGACTGAACGCTCTGTAAGTGATCTTGCTCTAACTGCATGGCCGTAAGCACTTGATCGTCGACCTTTTTTTGTTGTTGCAAATCTGCCACCTGATTGCTCAGATCGTTGGAGCGATTGGTAGCGATAATCCACAATGAACCTACTCCCAACAACAATAACAGCGATGCGGCTACCATCCATTTCCACGGATTTGGTGTTTGGGCAGAAGGCTGGGGCATTTGAATGATTTTCGCAGGTTCTTCGGCGTTTTTTAAAGCTTCGTTTGGTGTTGTTTGAGCAGGAGTTTGTTCTGTTTGTGAAATTTTTTCAATGATAATTGCTTTTAGTTCTGCGGATGGTGCAACGGCGCCTTCAACAGCCATCTTCTCGAATGCTTGTTCAATCGCGTTCAGCTCTGCTTTGATCTCAGGATAAATGTGTGAAAGACAACTCACCTCTCGCATTTCCTGCTCAGAGGCAAATCCAAGTACAACTGATTCTAAGATCCCCGACGCTATGTATTCTTTTACATCCACAACACTAAAAGTGTAAACCATTTACGTAATTCACGCATTGCCAATCGTGTGCGTGTTTTCACGGTGCCTAACGGTAAGTCAAGTTCGTCTGATACTTCTTGATGGGTGTACCCCTTGAAATAAACATACTTAATCATTAACTGCTGTTCCGGCGAGAGTTTTTCAACCAGCTTATCCAATCCTATTGTATTGGTGCTCTGTTCAGTCGTTCCTAATACACTTACGGATTTTTCAGTGTTTTGGATTTCCGAATTCACTTCTTTTTTGAGTTTTCGAAAACTATCGATGGAAGTGTTACGGGCAATATTGAGCATCCACGTGAAAAAACTGCCTTTGGTAGAATCGTACTGTTGGATGTTTTTCCAGATTTTTACAAAGGTATCCTGAAGTACATCCTGAGCCGCATCCTGATCGGTGATGATACGCAAGACAATACCATTGAGCGCGGCGCTATAGCGGTCGTATACTTCCGAAAAAGCGGTTTGATCACCTGATTTCAGACGATTCACCAATGATTCAATATCTTGTGTATTCAACGTTTCCAACGTGACGAAATTACTAAAAAATGAAACAGGATGCTTGCAGGAACTGCTTTCGTTTGATCCGTTTAAAAAACAACGTAGGCATTGAGTGAAAAGGCAATGAAAAGCCACACTAAATAGGGAAGGATGAAAAGGAAATTGAAGCGATCTTGCTGAAGTGAACGTTTCATCAGAAGTATGATCACTACAATTAGTAAAGCCAGAATAACGAGTGCAACACTGATGAGGTGCCAGCGGAAAAACACCGGATTCCACATAACGTTGAGCACAAATTGTAGTGCGAATAGTACCAACCAGGTGCCGCGTGACTCCAAATGAGCCGTTACGCGCGCCATAAATACCGAAAATAAGATCATAATGGAGAACCAAGCTGCCCCGAATACCCATCCCAGTGGCGTCCACGGTGCTTTGTCAAGGTGCTGATACCATTCATTGGTAGCGGGATTTCGCATTAAAAGACTTCCCAGGGCAAGCGCCCCGAAATTGACTACCAAAAACAGAATTGTTCTAATCCACATACCTGTTAAACAGCTGAATTGAAATTTTGTTTCATTTTTTCTGTAACCAATTTCTGCTAAATGGTTATAGTGGTAATCTACAAATGCTCGCTTATGAAATGGACGCTCTTGTTGGTACTTGGCTTGGGAAGCATCGGTACCGGATTTTCACAATA
>JBILJP010000102.1:0-13616 GCA_044377135.1 Fluviicola sp. | reverse complement strand
CGTTTTTGTTATTTTTTGGTTGCTTTTCTGCAATTGCTCAACCTGGCAAAAATGGATCACTAACTGTAAACTCTCTAAATACAGTTGTCAATTGTTACAGTGTTGTTACAACAACTATTTCGGCGGGCACTTCTACGGTTACAACGGATAATTCTTGCACCATTGAGTGTGGTGATTTGGTCATGATCTATCAGGCACAAGGCGCTTCAATAAACACCTCGAATACAGATCAGTACGGCTCTATTACAGGTTACAACAGTAGTGGATTCTACGAATTCAACTATGTAGTTAGTAATTCCGGAGGTGTATTAACTGTTCAAACACCTTGGGTGAATAATTATTCGGCTGCCGGAATGACCCAAATCATTAAAGTACCTCAATATACAACCTTGACTGTAAATGCAGGGGCATCAATTGTTCCCTTGGCATGGCAAGATGTAAGTGGTTACAGAAAAGGTGGCGTTGTTGCAATTCATGCTACCGGTACTGTGTTGGTGAATGGAAGCATTAAAGCCACTGCCTTTGGCTTTAGACCTGGTGTGATTGAGCAAAACTCAACAAATAGTGGTGATCCGGAAGTTGCGGATTTTTTAACGAATTCATCTGTTAGAAGTGCTGAAAAAGGTGAGGGAATTGCTGGCTTTGGTAGTGAATATGATGCTCTTGGTGGTCGTTACGGAAGAGGAGCCCCTGCGAATGGAGGCGGTGGCGGTAATGGCCATAACGCTGGTGGTGGAGGCGGATCCAATGCCAATAATGGAAATGTTTACAATGGTCAGGGGGTAATGTGTACTTCATGTGCCGGTTCCGTGGCTTGGTCACTTGATCCGTTTGTCATTAGTAATGGAAATGTACTTACGAATTCTTCCGGAGGTGGAAGAGGAGGATATACCTATGCTTCAAATAATCAAGATGCGTTAACGGCTGGACCGAATCAAACCACATGGGGTGGTGATAATCGAAAAGCCATTGGAGGTTACGGAGGAAAACCATTATCAATTTTACCTGCTTCGCGCATTTTTTTTGGTGGTGGTGGTGGTGCCGGTGATTCCAACAACTCCGGAGCACTTGCCGGTGGAACAGGTGGTGGTATCGTGTATATTATTGCACCTGCTATTGCAGGATCGGGAACGATTGTAGCTAATGGCGGAGATGCGTTGAATCAGATTTCGCTCAGTACTTCCGGAGCAAATGATGCTCCTTCCGGCGGTGGCGGTGGCGGATCAATCATCTTGAAAGCAGCTGTTGCAGGATCTGTTGTGGTGAATGCAACTGGCGGAAAAGGCGGTGATCAAGGTTTCCTTTCAGGTGAAAGTGAAGGTCCCGGCGGTGGTGGCGGTGGTGGTTTCGTTGCCATTAACGCAGGTTCTCCGGCTGTTAATGTTCAAGGTGGTGCAAATGGAATTACGTTGTCGGCCTCGCTTACCGAATTTCTTCCAAACGGATCCACTTTAGGAGCAAATGGACAAAGCCAAACGGTTTCGAATGGTTTTATTACATACAATCCAGTATCAATTACTGCATCGGTAAACACACCGGTTTGTTCGGGGAGTTCTCTCAATTTTACCAGTACGGTGAATTATCCGGGCGGAACCTATTCATGGTCTGGACCTGCAGGCTTTACTTCAACAGTTCAAAATCCGACCATAGTTAATTCTACCATTGCGCATTCAGGAACGTATCAGGTGATTTATACTTCACCGGGTGGTTGTAAGGATACTGCATTTCAAACGGTAGTTGTGAATCAAACACCCGTTATTGCAATTACTCCAACCAATCCATTGTGTGCTGCTGAATGTAACGGAAATGCGCTAATTGGATTTACAACGAATGGAACGGCTCCTTATAATTACCTGTGGAGTAACGGTCAAACTACCCAGTCGGCATCCAATCTTTGTGCCGGCAATTTCACAGTGGTAGTGACAGATTTTAAAGGCTGTACAGCCAATGGATCGGTAACGATTGCAGCGCCTTTGGCGTTAACGGCTACAGTATCGGCAATTGCTACTTCTTGTTTTGGTTCGTGCAACGGAAGCATTACCGTTGTAGGATCCGGCGGTACAGGAAGCAAACAATACAGCCTGAATGGAGGCGCGTTTCAAGCATCAGGTGTATTTACAGGCTTGTGTGCAGGAACTTATACTGTAACTGTAAAAGATGCCAATAATTGTACCTTTATAACTGGTATTTCAGTTACTCAGCCAACACCATTAAGCCTTAATTTGGTTGCCAGTATTCCTACAACTTGCGGACTAAATAATGGTGCCATAACCGTATCCGCATCCGGTGGAACCATGGCATATACTTATTCTATCGGTGGTGCCGGACAATCTTCCGGGACATTTAATAATCTTCCCGCCGGAAGTTATACCGTAACCGTAACAGACGGTGGGGGTTGCGTGCAAACAATTACAGCGGCTGTAACCACAACCAGTGTTCCTGTTGCTTCCATACTGAGTCAACAAAATGTAAGTTGTTTCGGTGGTTCTAACGGATCTGCACTTATTGGAATAACAGGTGGTTCATTTCCTTACACTTATTCAATCAATGGTGGTCCTGCACAATCATCAAATTATTTCACCTCCCTTTCATCCGGAAATTATTCGGTGGTTGTTACGGATGTAAACGGTTGTGCTACATCGGTCAATTTTACTATTACTTCGCCTTCTCAACTCAGTTATACGTCTGCAATGACAACCGTTTCGTGTAACGGATTATGTGACGGTGGTATAACCATTACAGCATCCGGAGGAACCGCCCCTTATACGTTTTCTACTAACAATGGTTCAACCTTTTCTACAAACAATCCGATAACCGGATTATGCGCCGGAATAACAGATCTTGTAGTTCAGGATTTAAACGGATGTCTCGTTAATTCTACCGTAATTGTAACAGAACCTGCACCTATTGTTGCAACATTATCCAACCTTAACCCAACGTGTAATGATGTCTGTAACGGACAAATAACTGTTGTGGCGTCTGGTGGAAATGGAGGTTATTCCTACTCAACAGCTGGTGGAGCTTTTCAAACGTCACCTATTTTGACGGGTGTTTGTTCCGGTTTACAACAAGTTGTTGTTCAGGATTTGAACGGTTGTCAGCTAATACAGCCAGTAACGTTGGTCAATCCTCCTGAAATTATTGCTAACCAGGTTTCGATGGTTGAATCGAATTGTGGATTTAATAACGGATCACTGGAAGTGCAGGCTAGTGGTGTGAATACACCGTTTCAGTATTCGTTAAACGGAGGTGCTTTTCAATCGACGGGAATATTTACAAATCTGTTCGGTGGCGGATATGAGTTAGTGGTAATGGATGCTCTTGGTTGCCTTGATTCCACCTTTTTTGGTGTGAATGATGTGGAAATGGATGGGGTTTTGATCTCAACTACAAATGTGACCTGTAATGGTGGAAACGATGGAGCTGCTGAAGTAGCTAACATTGGAGGGTTTGCGCCAATTACATTCGTCTTAGACAATAATGCGGCCGCCCAAATTAACGGGATTTTTACTGGCTTGGAAGCAGGAAGTCACATAGCGGTGATTTACGATGGCGGATTATGTGTGTTTACCCTTCCATTTGATATTACAGAACCCGATCCGATCGTTTTCTCAAGTGTTGTTACAGACGTAACCTGTGCCGGTGGATCGGATGGACAGGTTGAGATAACACCTGTTTCGGGTGGAACGGGAGCTTATCAATACAGTATAGATAATGGTGCAACTTATGCGGCGGGAAATCTGTTCACAGGTTTAAGTGCTGGCTTGTATCCATTGGTGGTAAGAGATGCAAACTCTTGTAGTCAATCCGGGCAGGCGATTTTGGTTGAATCAGCCCCAATAAATATCACGGCCAATTTTACCAATCTGGTTTGTTTCGGTGACAGTAGCGGATTGATTCTTTTGGGTGCCTCAGGCGGGAATGGTGGTTATCAATATAGTGTCGATAACGGAGCCAGTTTTTCTGCAGCTGCTGCATTTAGTTCGCTCGCAGCCGGAGTCTATCCTGTTGTGATAAATGACCAGTTCGGTTGTTTTGAAGATAGTGTCATTGTACTTTCAGAACCCAATTTGCTTACGGCTACTCATACCGCAACGCCCGAATTATGTACGAATGCGTGTAATGGAACCGTTACTATTAACCCTTCCGGAGGAACGGCTACCTATATGTATAGTTTAGATAATGGGAACACGTTCGGCGTTGCAACTACCATGACCGGTTTGTGCGATGGGAATTACAACATCTTGGTACGAGATCAGCACTTGTGTACGTATTCGTTTGTTGAAACGATAAGTGCAGCAACCGCTTTGGTTGTTTCGCCAACTACACTGTCATCTACTTGTAGCCAACCAAATGGAGTAATAACGCTAAGTGGTTCCGGTGGAAACGGCACTTATTCATACAGTATTGATAACGGACAGAATTATGTCACTTCTGGTTCGTTTAATGCACTTCCGGCGGCATCATACCTTGTTTCTGTTCAAGACGGAAATGGTTGTGTAGCCGATAGTGTGGCACTTATCGCAGATCAATCATCTCCTTTTATCAATGGTGTCTTTACCACTGAAACCTCTTGTAATAGTGTGTGTGACGCTACGATTACAGTAGATGCAGTTGGTGGTTCCGGGATATTGAACTATAGCATTGGTTCCGGAAATCAAGTATCAAATGTATTCTCGGGCTTGTGCGCTGGTACTTATGCTGTTGTTATTAGCGATATTAATGGTTGTTCTGATACAGCCACTGCCGTTGTAGGAGAGCCGGTAATGTTGAGTTTTGCATCAACTGCTACCGATTTAACCTGTAACCAAAATGCTTCCGGTAGTGTAACCATTACAGCTCAAGGGGGCACCATTCCTTATCAGTATTCATATGATAATGGTTTAACGTATACTTCCGCTGCTTCGTTGCAATACATAAGTGCCGGTGTTTACAATCTTGTTGTGAAGGATGACAATGGTTGTAGTGCTAGTGGTCAGGAAATTGTTGCTGAACCAACGGCTCTTGTGGCTTCGGTTACAGCTGTTAATCCAACCTGTTTTGGGTCTTGTGACGGCACCGCTACAGTAATCGCTTCAGGTGGAACAGCGGGTTATACGGCTACCTGGTTGCCGAATAGCAACAACGCATCCTGGGATCAGATCACTGATTTATGTGCCGGATATTATTCAGTAACAGTAACAGATCTGAATGGTTGTGAGGCAGTTGATACATTTCAGGTAATTGAACCGGCTTTGTACACCGTTACTGATATTACGGTAACCAATCCAACTTGTTTTGCCAGTTGCAACGGAAGTATTACTGTTGCAGCCGTTGATGGAACTTCATTTAGCTTTGACGGCGGGGTTACAACCAGTCCATCGGCTAGTATTACCTCAATCTGTGCAGGCGATTACGCCATTCAGGTAGTGAATTCAATCGGATGTGTAGCAAATGCTTCGGTAACGGTTACAGAACCTGCACCATTGATGATCATTTCAACGCTCGATAGTTTAATGTGCATGGCTGATACTGTTCCGTTGTTTGCTTTTGCTTATGGTGGAACCCAACCCTACCAGTATCTTTGGGATAACGGGGTAACAACCCAATCACAGGATGTTCATCCAGCTTCTCCGATTACTTATTCTGTTTTTGCTACTGATTCCAACGGATGTGTGAGTCCGGTTGTTGCTACTAATTTCACCATGTTGCCGCCTTTGGCCATTAGTCTTGTTTCTGATACAACTATTTGTTTAGGAAGTGTGGTTGAATTATCCATGAATGTAGTGTCCGGAACTCAACCCTATAGTTTCAGCTGGAATTCATCTGCGAGTGATACGTTGTCAGAATTATCCGTTTCACCGCTATTTCCTTCGCAGTACACCGCTACGGTTTCAGATATCTGTTATACGTTGGATACCATTGTAAACGTAGGTATACATCCGGTACCTCAATTTGCACCGATGTTTGATATGATGCAGGGCTGTTCGCCACTAACGGTTTCATTAGATACTGTTGGTTTATCGTTTTTGGATAATTGTATGTGGACTTTCTCTGACGGACAGGTCATCAACGGCTGTAATAGCGTTTCAGCAACGTTTACTGATCCCGGATGCTATGATTTGACTTATACGGGGTCAACCATCAACGGCTGTCCGTTGAAACTTCAATTTAGCGATGTAATTTGCGTCTTTACAGATCCGATTGCCAATTTCACCTATTCGCCTTTTCAGCCTACTGTTTTTGACAATCAAGTTCATTTTACAGACCAATCCATAGGAGCTGATTCGTATCAATGGGATTATACCGGATATGGAAGCTCAACCTTGCAAAATCCTTCTTATACCTTTTATGGCGTTGATCCGCATGAAAAAGTAGAAGTGTGTTTAGAGGTCACGTCTTTTTACGGTTGTGTCGATTCTGTTTGTAAGACAATTACCTTCAATGATGAATTCCTGATGTATGTTCCGAATACATTTACACCTGATGGTGATGAATACAACAACACCTTTTATCCGGTATTTCCGGAAGGTTCTTTGATCGAAGATTACAGCTTGATTGTGTTTGATCGTTGGGGAGAAATCATTTTTGAATCCATGAATCCTGAAGTAGGCTGGGATGGTTCGTATCACGGAAAAAATTCCCAGGATGGAACATACACCTGGTTGATAGAATTACGTGAGGGAAATAAAAATGAGCGAAAAAAGTTTGTGGGCCATGTCAGCTTGTTGAGATAAGCGCACTTACTGAAGTTGCACTGCCTGGAAATGCGTTTGCGCAATCTCCAAACAAATGCTTAAATTTGCTCTATGAAAATTACGGAAGAAACCATAGACCATATTGCTCATTTAGCGCGTTTGCGTTTTGAAGGACCTGCAAAAGCGGCTATTCAACAAGATTTGGAGAATATCATCGGCTTTATGGGGAAGCTTTCAGAAGTTCCTACCGACAATGTAGAACCATTGGTTTTTATGAGCGAAGAAGTGAACGTATTGCGCGAAGATGTTGCCGAACAAACGGTAACGCAAACCGAAGCGTTGAAAAATGCGCCTAAAAAAGATTCGGATTATTTCCGTATTCCGAAGGTATTGGATAAATAAATCCTACGCATTCAGGCAAATTGGATTGATTTAATTGAAACGAAATCCGTTTAAGAAAAGCTGCCCTGCAGTATAGCTCGGGTATTCGGTAGCGCCATAAATAAACATAATGGCGAGCGTGGAACCATCTGCCCAGCCTTTTACCGACCACTGATCGCCTTCTTCGTCTTCCCAATAATCGATCATTCCGACCGCCGAAGGATTGCTTTCCATAGTGTGACCCATTCCATAGCCCGCAGCGCCCACAATGCTAAATGAAGTTTGCAGATAATCAAGGTAAGAGGTCAGCATTGTTTCTTTTTCTTCCGCATTTTCCATCACAAGGTCGTTAAGTTTTACAACAATGATAGAATAGTGAAAATCGCCCGATAAAAAATCGCCGGTGTACACTTTGGCGCTGTCGGGTGAATAACTCACGTCAAACACCATTTCCACATCTTCCGGAAAATAAGCATAACAACCGCTATTATCGATGGGCTGTTTTACAAAACGTGGTGGTGTGAAATCGTCTTCCTGTGCATTGGAATAGCCCCAAAAGAGTGACAATATCAGAGAAATGGCAAGTGTTTTCATAAGCGTAAGTTACTTCAGCAAATATAGTTGAATGTGCGTTGATTACACTACTACATTTGGTGTATTTTGCCGTGGTTGTGCAAAGAGTGTGCCGTAGTGTTTGCAGGCAAAACGTTGCTAATCGGGCGAACTGGATTTTACAACTATTAAATTAATTATAGTTTTCCGTAATCAGTCTGAGCCTGACACGGCATTGCGGGATTACTGAATTTAATTAATTGTAAATTAATGTTTTATGTCAATTATTCAGGAAAGACAAATCGCTAAAACCTACGACCGAATCGCTTTAATTCCCGGCAATTCAATTCCCTCTAAGTACTCCAACATCGCTCCACCACCGGTAGAAACATAACTTACTTTATCTGCCATCCCAAATTGATTGATTGCTGCAACCGAATCACCTCCGCCAATCAACGAGAAAGCTCCTTTCGCCGTGGCACGAACAATGGCATTGGCAATTTCAACCGTTCCGGTTTGGAAATTACTCATTTCAAAAACGCCCATCGGACCGTTCCACAAGATCAATTTCGAAGATTCAATGATTTCAGAACAAGCTTTAATGGTTTCCGGACCTACATCCAATCCCATCCATCCGCTCGGAATGGCTCCAATTGCTACCAATTGTCTGCTGGCGTTGTTATCAAATTTATCAGCAACAATGGTATCGGTAGGAATGTACAGGTCAACGCCTTTTGCTTTTGCTTTCGCGATAATGTCTCGTGCAACCGTCAAAAACTCGTCTTCAACCAACGAATTTCCAACTTCACCACCCATTGCTTTCACAAACGTATAGGCCATTCCACCACCCACAATCAGGTGATCTACTTTTTCCAATAAACGCTCGATAATGGTGATTTTAGACGACACTTTCGCACCGCCTACAATAGCCGTCAACGGTTTTTCGGTACTGTTCAAAACGCGGTCAACACTTTTGATTTCAGCTTCCAATAAAAACCCAAACATTTTATCATTAGGGAAATAGTTGGCAACTACCGTTGTGCTGGCGTGTGCTCTGTGAGCTGTTCCGAATGCGTCATTCACGTAAACATCACCGTGTTTTGAAAGTTGCTCGGCGAATGATTCGGTTCCTGCCGTTTCTTGTTTGTAAAAACGAACGTTTTCCAACAATAAGACTTCGCCCGGTTTCAGGTTAGCACTCATGTCCAAAGCAGCCGATCCGATGCAATCTGCGGCAAATTTCACGGATTTTCCTAATAATCGTTCTATGGTAGGAAGAATATGACGCAATGAAAAACGATCTTCGGCACCTTCTTTCGGTCGACCTAAATGCGAACACAATACCACACTTCCACCGTTATCCAAAATATGATTAATAGTTGGTAATGCTGCACGAATGCGGGTATCGTCGGTTACTTCGAGTGTTTCTTTGTTCAACGGAACATTAAAATCCACACGCACCAATGCACGTTTTCCGGTAAAGTCGTAAGAAGCAATTGATTCCATAAGAAAGCCTGTTTTTTTGGACTGCAAAGTTATTCATTAAATTGAAAAGACGATACTCCGTGGTTCACCCGTGTATAACTTGTGTCAACTCTATATTTACGCCATAGATACCCCACCTTTTGTTAACTCACTTCACTTAAAAAATCCAAAAACCCCACTAACCACTAATAACTAACCACTAATAACTAACCACTAATAACTAACCACTAATAACTAACCACTAATAACTAACCACTAATAACTAACCACTAAACAAAATAATAGTACAGCCCTAGAACAATCAAGGTTCCATCCCACATAAACTCAAGCATCAAGAGGCGCTGCGGCGTTTGTTTCCACCATAAACTGAACAATGCACAAATGGCAGTTAGAACGAGCAAGAAATGGAAAGTATGTGACCGGAAAATGGAATAGGTAATGAAACCGATCAAAATGGTGCCGATTATCTGTGCTCCGCGAACCCCAATGAGTTGCGGAAGCGTTTTCATGGAAGGCGAATCGTAGCTCAAATCACGGATATCAAACGGAATAATTTGAACGAACGTAAATAAACCGATGTAAATTAAATCAACATAATGAATGGTATTGCTATACTGCAGCAGTGGAAAACAGAGAAGGAGTACCCAAACGGCCGTGATCCAACCATTTTTTAATCCACTGATTTCGCGTAGCGATTTCCCGATGAAAGGAATGGGCAATGCGTAACCCAGTACAATCATTCCGGAAGCTACTAATACCCAGAGCGAGGAAAGTCGTATCGGAAATTGTAAAAACAATGTTGCTGCCAAGATGGCGAAAATTCCCACACACACAATAATGAACGTGCGATGTTGATTGAGCCAACGCCCGCGGTCGGTTGAAATCTGAGCACTTTGGAATGATCTATTGCGCACCAAACGGTGAAAGTTGTAGGTAACAAAGGTGCCCGAAAAGGCAAAAAGTCCCCAGTAAAAACAAGATTCTACATAGTGATGATGCGCTAAACCCGTAACCAACATCCCCACACTTAGCGCAACCCAACAATTGGAAAAAAGCAGGAAGCGGATCGTATGGTTTAGCAGTTGTTTCACCGGTTTTCCAATACGTTTTCTACGGTAATTTGTTCAATGCAGGCGCACGGCTTTTTGGCTTTGCAGGTGGCACAATCCGGATCGAACACCAAGGCCACGGCACGTTCACCCAACGCTCGCCACCTGCCTGGATGAATCGGAATTCGGGGCGAAAACAACCCGATGGCGCGTTTGCCCAAAAATCCGGCAATGTGTAACGGTCCGGTGCTGCAGGCAACCAACAGATCAATCCGGCTCAGCAATACAAGCAATTGCTCAATGGTGAGTTGACCGGTAGTGTCGATGATCAATGGGTTTTGAGGTAATCTTTCGCGAAACAAAGCGCCTTCTTGTTCGGTTCCGGTAAAAAAGACCGTTGTTTGGTCGGCAGTTAATCGGTTCGCGAGCTCAATGTAGTTTTCCATTGGCCATTCGCGTGCACTTCCCTGCGATTTAGGATGCAACACTGCTGCACGTGTAGCTTGCTGTAACGCACGTTCTATGGTTTCGGGTAGTTCTACGTTCGGAACATGGAAAAGCTTCGTCCAGGTGGTTAATTGGTCAAAAGCGGGCAGTTTTTCTACTCCGAGCGGACGTAACAATTCAAAATTCAGTTGCGCCTCGTGTTCAGAAGATCGTTTGCGTGAAAAACTGGGGCGAATGTTGCACGTAAGTAAGTGAAATCCACGATGTGAAGTGCCGATACGTGCTGGAACGGCTGCTTTTTTGAACAATTGAGCCAATTCCTTGCGCGGAAAGACGTGAACGATGACATCGAATTGTTGTTCCTGAATAAACCGAACCCGCGATTGTGGCGGCAAAGCTTCCAGTTCTTCCAACGTCAAAACGGCATCAACACCCTGGTAACACGCAACAATGGCTTTAGTATAATTTCTGCACAAAAAAGTAATGTGGCAGCTCGGATACGTTTCTTTGAGCCATGCCACGGTTGGTAAGGTGAGCATTACATCGCCAATGCTATCGGTGCGACTGATAACAATACGTTTTTCGGTGCAATCAATGGGTGTTTTCACGGTGTAATCGAATCAGTTCTTTGTATTTCACAACATTGGATTGGGCGCTTATTTGAGCAATCTTGAAACCCATCCAACCGTCTAAAAAGCCTTTTTTGAGCAGATACATGGCAATGAATCGGCCAATAGCGCTAATATAAGGTTTTAAGAAACCCACTTTTTTACCGGCCATGAAGAATTTTTTGGCGGTAAGCAACGAATATTTGTCGGCTCGTGCGCGATGATCCACATAGGAATAGTACGAATAATGTTCCACCACAGCTTTGAAGGTATGGTGCGCCGGTTCGGGCGTAATCAATACTTCGTGCACGTATTCTCCCGACCAATATGAACCTTCTTTCGGAAACAAACGCGGTTTGATATCCGGAAACCAGCCACTGTGGTATATCCACTTTCCGCAATAATTGGTAAGGCGGTTTACGTTGTAACTTCCCTTAAAACCTATTGCTTTTGCTTGTTGTATTTCGGTAATCAGGTCCTCACTCAAGGCTTCGTCGGCATCAAGCGAAAGGATGTAATCGCACGTTACCAACGAATTAAGGTAATTTTTCGTAGCTGCGTAACCTTCCCAGGCCCGTTGCACAAATTGGGCGTTGTAGCTGGCGCAAATTTCTCCTGTTTTGTCGGTCGAAAACGCATCCAAAACAATGATTTCATCGGCAATAGACTGCACCGAAGCCAAACACCGTGCGATGTTGCGTTCTTCGTTGAGCGTAATGACGACTACTGCCAGTTTGTTCATGGACTGCTTGGGTTTTTGAGTTATTTGGTTTTGTGAGTTGATGGAATAACTTAAAAACTACCCAACTGTCCAACTCATGAAACTAAAAACAATGCAAGTCGCTAAAATACAATGAAAGGGCTTAAGATGTGCTGAATTGGCGGAATAAACGTGGCGATTCGGGTTAAAAATCGGTAATTATCCCTTGTAAATTGGATCCGTATTCAAGATGTTCTTTACTACTTGTCCCGGTAAGATTCTGTAAACAGGAATGTTCAGCCCGTATTTTTCACAACAAGCAAGAATATTGCTATCAATTTGCTCATCTGAATAACGCGAAGAAAAATGGCCTAAAATCAAACTACCGAGCGTAATTTCAGAAGCAGATTTGATCACTTCTTCCAAATAACTGTGCTTGTTTCCGTGCGTTTGAATTTTCTCGTCTTCGGGAGTGCCTAAAAATGTGGCTTCGTGAATCAATGTTTCGGAATGATCCCAATGCTCGAAATTTTCGCAAGGTGTATCTCCGCTATAGGCGAATAATGTTGTTTTCAGCTCCGAATGCGTGGCTTCTTTTCCGAGTTGCTCAATCGCGGTTTTGATTTCCGTTCCACTCAAGTTCACAAATTCCGGTTTTAGTTTCCACTTTACCTGAACAACTTTATAACCAAGGCTTTTGTGAATGCCTGTTTCGCACGGCACATGATTGTTTCGGATAGCTTCAACATACATGTCTTTTCGAATCCACGTAATGGTTCCATCAATTATTGGAATCCATTGAGCTTGAACAGTATGTTGATCAAATTTTGATGTAAAATCTTTTATCGCCGGAAAAGAACCGCAATCTTTCGGGTAATGAATAAATGGAAATCCGGGTCGTGAATTGAGCTGCAAAAACTGCAATAATCCGGTTAAATGATCGCGATCGGCATGTGTAATGAATGCATGTTCGATTTTACGGCTTTTTTGCAGGATAGATGAGGTGAGTCCGTCGCCGCAATCGAACAATAAGCCTAGTTCTTCAACAAAATACCAAGTTGAAAATAGCGCGGTGGAATATCCTGTAATTGTAAGATGCATGATTACTAAAAGAATGGTGAAGTTTCTTACGTTTTTCAGTTTCCGGAGTTCATCGAATAACTTATAAAACTATTCAACTCATGAAACTATCCAACTCAAAAAACTCAAAAACTCCTTTACTTAATCCGAATCTTCTGACCAACCGAAATTCTGCTGGTATTCACGCCCGGATTCAGTTTTTTTAACTGCGTTACCGTTAAACCATGACGACCTGCAATGGCAGAGAACGTATCACCCGAACGCACAGAGTAGAACTTTTTACGTACTTCCGGCTTCGGTTGTGGTTTTGGAGGTGTGTTAACCGGTGGTTGAATGGTTTGTTGAATCGTATCGGATTCATTGATTTTCAACGAGTCTTGTTGTTGTTGCAAGTATTCCGGGTTTTCAATCGTAGTGGTGACTTTGGTCTGAATTTTCAGCATTTGTCCAACACTTATCCGCGTACTAGCCAATTGATTCCAATCCATTACTTCCTGAATGGAAGCATTGTACTGTGAGGCAATTTTCCCCAAACTTTCGCCCGTTTTTACGCGGTGATAGGTGTAATTGATCGTAGTAACTACCTGCGTTTTCGGGATTTCCTTCACCGGATTAGGATTTGAAATCACAATTTGAT
>JBILJP010000449.1:0-3807 GCA_044377135.1 Fluviicola sp. | reverse complement strand
TGAAACGAATCTACAATCTCGTCGGCGAAACGCACAAAACCATAAATTGCATAAATGGGCTTATGTAAATCTTTTGCCAGGAAGCGAATTCCCAATGAAAACGAGGTGCTGTAACGCTTGGTTGTCAGCATGCTCATTTCATGTCCTACATCATCAAAAATCGCTTTCATCGTTTTGGAGTGTGTTCTTGTTGTTGAATAGCTTTTAATACTTCGTTGGCAACCACTTCTCCCGAAATAATAGAAGGTGGCACGCCAGGACCTGGAACTGTAAGCTGTCCGGTATAAAACAAATTACGGAGCTTTTTGTTCTTCAACCTGGGTTTTAAAAATGCGGTTTGCATTAAAGTATTGGCCAAACCGTAGGCATTTCCTTTAAATGCATGATAATCGTTCTTGAAATCGGCGATGCAAAAGCTGCGTTTGTAGACAATATTTTCGCTGATTGAAACTCCGGTGCGTTGTTCCAGTCGCTTTAACATAAGTTGAAAATAGACTTCGCGTTTTTCCGGATCGTCTTCCAAATCGGGAGCCAATGGAATGAGAAAAAAGAGATTTTCATACCCTTCCGGAGCAACCGTTGGGTCGGTTTTCGACGGACAACTTAAGTAAAACAACGGTGCAGTCGGCCATTTCGGATCGGTATAAATTTCGTGCGCATGCGGTGCAAATGGTTCATCAAAAAACAAGTTATGATGCATTAAACCATCGATTTTTTTATCGACACCCACGTAATATAACAGCGAAGAAGGCGCCATCACACGTTTATTCCAATACTTATCCGAATAATTGGCGTTGCCGTTGAGTAGTGTTTCCGTGTGGCGATAATCTGCTCCGGAAACGACAAAATCACTGGCATAACGATGGTCAAGCGTAATGGTTTCGCTCACCGTTTTATTGGCATATTCAAATCCGTTTACTTCCTGATCGGTGATGATTTTTACACCTTGCTCCAACGCAATTTTCTCAAATGCTTTGATGATTTCGAACATTCCACCCATCGGATACCACGTACCCAATTGAATATCAGCATAGTTCATCAATGAATACAAGGCAGGTGTTTTTTCGGGAGTTGCGCCTAAAAACAAGACCGGAAATTCTAATAAAGAAAGTATTTTCGGGTGTTTAAAATACGTGCGGATATACTTGGAAAAAGACGAAAGCAATTGCATTTTGAACAATCCGCCCAAGACACGTCTATCGGCAAATTCTAAAAGAGAAAGACTCGGTTTGAACACCAAATCTTCCATCCCCACTTCATACTTGTATTTGGCATCTTTTAAAAATTTGCGAAGATTTACAGCGCTTCCCGGTTCCAATTGTTCAAACCACGCTTCCAATTCATCCATCGAAGCAGGAATCTGGTCAAGCGTTTCGTCTTCCCAAAATACCTGATAAGAAGGATCGAGGCGTTTTAGCTCATAAAAATCGGAAGTTGTATACCCAAACTTTTGATAAAACTGTTCAAAAACGTCGGGCATCCAATACCAACTAGGTCCCATGTCAAACACAAAACCATTATCGGTAGTAAACTGCCTGGCTCTTCCTCCGATGGTTGCGTTTTTTTCAAGAATGGTTACATCGTGACCTGCCTTTGCCAGAAAAGATGCACACGAGAGACCGGCAATGCCCGAACCGAGGATTGTAATTTTTTTACCCTTCATTAATTGGAAAGATAAGCATAATCGGGCAACAGATCCATCAACTTTTTACGAGCGATAAAAATCCTGCTTTTAACGGTTCCAATTGGAATATTGAGTTCGTCTGCAATCTCTTTATACTTAAATCCGTGATGGTGCATTTGAAAAGGGCGTTTGTATTCGTCGGTAAGTTGCCCGATTTGCTTATTCAATTCTTTTGCCAGTATATAATTGTAAGTAGAATTGGAACCGTCGGTTGCATTGCTCAACAAAAACAAATCTGCTGAGTGGTCGAAAATGGTTCCTGATTTTACCTTTCTGCGGTATTGATTGATGAAAATATTCCGCATGATGGTAAATACCCACGCTTTAAAATTGGTTTGCGGCGTGTAGTAATCACGGTAAGAAATTGCCTTAAGCATTGTTTCTTGCGTAAGGTCGTTTGCGTCTTCGCGGTTTCGTGTGAAGGTCATCGCGAAAGACTTTAAGTAGCTTTCTAAGCTGATGAGTGAGTCATTAAATTCGATTGTAGACATACGCTGTGTAGTTATTGTTTAATCTTTTTTCAAAAACGTTAAACAGTTTTGTTCAACAAAAGAATGAAAAGATTAAACAAAATGCAACTTTATGCGAATCTAATTTGATTTTTAAGTTGTTAAAAAAAGAAAACAGGCTTCAAAGGCCTATGAATACAGTCATTTTCCCGGTTAAGAGAATGAAACTTTTTTTAAGAAAAATTGAATAATTTGAGAATAGCGGTTAAACCGAAGTTGGATCGATTAATACATCCAATTCCTGCAACGCCTGAAAACAACTAACCATGTGTTGAACCGATGCATAATGTTCCTTGATTTGATAGCCACCTGCAATTACTTTTACATCCGGAACATCCGTTTTTAACCGGTCAAAATAATGCGTGATGTGCTTTTCATCCACAGCTGTTACCCAGGAAGATAAAATCCATTTCGGTTGCAGGAGTTTGATTGTTTCCACTAATGAAGCGTATGGCAACGACTGTCCCAAATAAACAGTATTGATACCATTATTCCGCAAGTAGTAGTGGTAAAGAAGCAATCCGAGTTCGTGCCATTCGTGTTCGGGTAAGAATAAAATAGCTTTTGGCAGATTGTTGTTGGGAGAAGGAAGCACCTCAATTTCTGAAATCAAACGCTGACGAATGAGATTTGATATAAAATGTTCCTGCGCCGGATTAATACTACCCACCAACCACATCACTCCGATTCGCTCCAGAAAAGGAATCACAAATTGCTGATAGGTTTGCAACATTCCCACTTTTTTGATGAGTCCGCTTAAAGTAGTGCGAAATAAACCTTCATCCAATTGGATCAAGGCAAGAATCATTTGCTCAATTTGTGTATCGCCACCTCCCCAATTGGAAAATTCATCCACTTTTAGCGCGATCTCCTTACTACTCATTTCGGCTATGCGCGAAATTTTGATTCCTTGTTTATTGAGCAATGCAACATTGAGCAACTGCATGAGCTCTAAATCATTATAAGTACGAATTTGCGTATCGGTTCGAGAGGGCGTGAGCAAGTGATAACGCTTTTCCCATATGCGTATGGTATGGGCTTTAATGCCCGTTAATAACTCAACATCTTTAATCTTATATTCTGCCATAGCATCTGTTAAACAATCCGAGGCCCAAATTGTTTTGTTACAACCATTCTATTGCCTTTTCTGCAATGGTTTGAATTTCATTCCATTCAGAGGTTGATGGGTGCAAATTTGATAAAAAAAGTATATTTGTTGTATATTTGAAAAGACTCAACAGATTGTTTTTCAATTGAATCGATTGGTTATGAAGAAATTAGCGTTGTTTATTTTATTGGGATTGCTCACTTTTCCATTGACCCGATGTGGAGACTCTACAGAAGAGGGCGAAATGTCGGATGAAGAGCTGTATGAGTTTCAAGGTTTTTCCATGAAACCTTACGATATGCCAGTAATGATTATGTTGCCTGATGAAACAGCGAACATCGGTGCGTCTACAAAACCCGAAGTTGAGCACGAAGAAGACGGTTTTCAATGGCGTTTGGAAGTTGGCCCTAACTTTGAAATGGTAATCGACGATTGGGGAGCAGACCGCGAAATGGTTTCTTCTAAGAAAAAAGAATTGGCCGAGCATGAGTTCTACAAAATCAAAT
>JBILJP010000448.1:0-3813 GCA_044377135.1 Fluviicola sp. | reverse complement strand
GATGAATGACAAAGGTGAGGCCGTGAAATTACTTCCTCCTAAAGGTGATGAGTTGCCAACAAAAGGATTTGATGTAGAAGATCCCGGATATCAAGCTCCTGCAGAAGACGGAAGTGGTGTTTCGGTATTAGTGGCGCCAGATTCTTCTCGTTTGCAATTGCTTGAGTCATTTCCGGTTTGGAACGGACAAAATATTACAGGTGCCAAATTGTTGATCAAAGCAAAAGGAAAATGTACCACAGACCACATTTCAATGGCTGGTCCTTGGTTGCGTTACCGCGGTCACCTGGATAATATTTCCAACAACATGTTAATTGGTGCTGAAAACGCATTCAACGGAAAAGCAAACGAAGTAGTCAATCAATTAACCGGGGCTATCGGTGAAGTTCCTGCTGTGCAACGTGCGTACAAAGCGGCCGGAATTCCTTCAATAGTAGTAGGTGATCACAATTACGGTGAAGGATCTTCTCGTGAACACGCAGCAATGGAACCACGTCACTTAGGTGTTTGTGCGGTGATTGTGAAATCATTTGCCCGTATCCATGAAACGAACTTGAAAAAACAAGGGATGCTCGGTTTAACGTTTGCTAATGAGGCTGATTACGATAAAATCAGAGAAGATGATACATTCAATTTCATTGATTTGGTGAACTTTACAGCAGGGCAGCCTTTAACACTTGAGCTTGTTCATGCTGATGGAACAACCGAAACGATTTCGCTAAACCATACCTACAACGAGCAACAAATAGAATGGTTTAAAGCTGGTTCAGCACTTAATTTGATTAAATTACAAGAATCTTAATAGGCGTTATTTATTATTTTAAACACTTGAATCCCGTTGATGAATAGCTATTCTCGACGGGATTTTTCGTTGGCTTGAATCGGATTGAAATGCAAAAAAAATGCTAAAAAGTGATTTTTTTGACTAGTTTTGTTATCGTTTTAATAACCTAAATAAAAAAATATGTTTAAAAAAATCATTTCAGGCGCTGCTTTAGCACTTTTTGCTGTTTGCTTGCAACCTAACACAGCAAATGCACAAGCTGTAGAAGAAGGAAACATTTTAATTGATGTTTACTACGGTTTCCCGAACCTTTACGGAGCTACTTTCAAAAGCCTTTATGCAAACTCAGGTTCAGAGACTAATGTAGATATTAGCAGTCTTGGTCCATTGGGTTTAAGAGGTGAGTACTTGATCTCTGATAAAATTGGTCTTGGTTTGGATCTTGGATTCAATAACACAAAATTGACGTATACTCAACATGACGATTTTGACAACAAAGATTACGATTACGATTACAAAACACAAAAGATCGGTGCGATGGTTACATTTAACTACCACTTCTTGGAAAGCAATGATAACTTGGATGCTTACTTCATGGTAGGTGCAGGTTACGGTAATCGTTCTTTCACATTCTCTTCAACAGATCCTAATTATACTGAAGCATCAATTAAGTCTATCATTCCAGTTGCATCAAGAATTGGTGTTGGTATGCGTTACTTCTTCACTGACAATATCGGTTTGAACCTGGCTATCGGTTTTGGTCAAGGTGGACTTGTTAACGGTGGTTTATCGTTAAAATTCTAATTTGAACGTTTAAATACGCTCACATATTGAAAGTTGCCTTATTTTTAAGGCAACTTTTTTATTTTTATAAAAATCCTTCTGCTCATGCAATTCGTAAAATCCTGCGTTCTATTCTTCGCTGTTATTTTGTGTACTCAAAAAGCCAATGCGCAAGCCAACTATATGGGGAGTTTGATCTTGGATCCGTATTACGGAGCTCCAAATCTTGATCGTTTGTTATGGGAAACATCGGGCAGCGCAACGAATGTAACCGATTACAGAAGCAGAGGTTTTGGTCCATTTGGAGCCAGGGCTGAATATATGGTTGCCGATCAGTTCGGGTTAGGGTTGGATGTTATCTACGCTTCTATTCATACCAGTTATACTGAATATAGTGCTGTTTACAATAGCTTGACAGATAGTTTTGACTCGTTAAGTACCGACGTAGATAGTAAAAACCGACGTTTACGAGTACAATTGCGTTTCAATTACCATTTCGCTGTTTCAAACCCCAACCTGGATGCTTATATGGGTGTGGGTGCAGGAAGTAATACACGCTTCAATAAAACCTATGAAAACGGTATAGAGCTAAAAGATGATTCCAATTATTATGGAATCGCCATAGTTCCTGTTTCGTTTCGTCTAAGTGTTGGAATGCGCTATTATTTTTCTCCGATCGTAGGTATAAATGCCGAGATTGGGTTAGGGGGTCCGCTTATTTCAGCCGGATTGTCTTTTCGATTATAGAATCCTAAAAAAAATCCCGAATACAAAACTGTACCCGGGATTCCTGAAAATTAGTTTAATCCTTTTGTTAAACGGCTACATTGTGTTCGCGCAGCGCATCATTCAGCGAGGTCTTTAGATCGGTCGATGCTTTTCGTTTACCGATAATCAACGCGCAAGGAACCTGGTATTCTCCCGCAGGGAAAGTTTTTGTATACGAACCCGGAATTACCACCGAACGCTCAGGAACATAACCTTTCGTTTCAATTGGTGTTTCGCCGGTTACGTCAATGATTTTGGTAGATTGAGTCAATACCACATTCGCTCCCAAAACGGCTTCTTTTCCTACGCGCACGCCTTCCACAACAATACAACGCGAACCGATAAACGCATCGTCTTCAATGATTACCGGAGCAGCTTGCAATGGTTCCAATACTCCGCCAATTCCAACTCCACCACTCAGGTGTACGTTTTTCCCGATTTGAGCGCAAGAACCTACGGTCGCCCAAGTATCTACCATTGTTCCGCTATCTACATATGCTCCGATATTGATATACGAAGGCATCATGATCACGCCGGATGCAACAAATGCACCATAACGGGCAATGGCATGAGGCACAACACGTACGCCCAATTTGGCGTAATCTTTCTTCAATGCCATTTTATCATGAAACTCAAATGGTCCTACTTCAATGGTTTCCATTTTTCGAATCGGGAAATACATCACAACGGCTTTTTTTACCCATTCGTTTACTTGCCAGTTTCCGTCGTCCATCGGTTCTGCTACACGCAAAATCCCTTTATCCAGTTCTTCAATTACGTGTTCAATGGCTTTACGTGTTTCAATTTCTTCCAATAATGCCCGGTTTTCCCAAGCTGCTTCTATGATTGATCGCATATGGTTTTCTTTTTCGGCAAAGATAATTTATTTGGGGAACTTGATTTTAGGGAGCTGTGGGAACTAGGTGACATCTATCCAGTTCCCTGATTCCCTAGTTCCCCAATTCCCTAAATACCTTATCTTTGCAGCATGGGTAAAATTCTCTCCATTGATTTCGGATTAAAAAGAACAGGATTGGCCGTTTCCGACGACGGAAAAATCTTTGCTTTCGGATTAAAAACCGTTGAAAGTAAGCAACTCATGACCGAATTAAAAGCCTTGGTTGTGACCGAACAATTGGAAGAAATCGTGATTGGTGAACCCAAACGATTAGATACCTCCGATTCGCACATCACCGAAAATGTTCGACTCTTGAAACAAACCCTTGAGAAGGAATTTCCGTTAGTGAAAATAGCTTTGTTGGATGAGCGTTTTACCTCGAAAATGGCTTCGGCGGTAATTGCACAAAGTGGAATGAAGAAAAAAGATCGGCAGCAAAAGGGATTGATTGACGAAATCAGCGCCACAATTATCTTGCAAGATTACCTTCAAACACGCATGAAATAAGGATTTGTAAAATCTGTTGAACGATTTTATAACTTTGTACCCTAAAAAGATTTACGAATGATTTTACCTATTG
>JBILJP010000101.1:0-13657 GCA_044377135.1 Fluviicola sp. | reverse complement strand
TTCGCTTATAAACAGCCGTCTTCTGCTCGAAAAAGCACTCGATGTATCCCGATACATCTCGTTCTTTTCGCTTGAATCCAGCTATCTCTAAGCGATCTGACTGAATTCTTATCCCGAACTCACGTTAAATAGTTTGGCTTTAAATTTTGATGTGCTTGACCAATTTAATTCAAACTAAAGTAATATCATAAGTTTATTATCTTTTTCAGTGAATAATTGTGAAATTCACCCAAAAATTGTTGATTCGGTATTTAAAGAAACTAAAAATGATTCAAAAGAAATTCGTCTTTCAGCTAGTATTGATTGTAATTGTTTTATTGATACCGATCTTTTCCTCTCCCGATTTCGATGGTAGTATGCGATTGTTTCAGACAGAGCCATTTCAGCGTGATTTTTTCAAACATGTTCTGTTTTTGGCATTTTTCTTTTTGAATCATTATTTGCTGTTTCCGCGGCTCTTTCGCGCAAGGCGTTACTGGATATATGGGTTGATTGTTGTACTCTTTTTTATACTCATTAGTAATTTGTCTTATTGGGTTTTTCAGAACCATCAACCAGATTTTATGAATGATGCAATGAACAGGATGACGAAAGACGATTACCTATTTAAACCTTATTTCTCTTCCTTATTTCCGTTTTTGTTTGTTTGTGTTTTGACAATTGCATTGTATGCTTTTCAGCAGAAACAAGAACATGAAATAGATAAAGTAAAGGCAGAATTACTCAACCTTAAATACCAGTTGCAACCCCATTTTGTGTTGAATATATTGAACAATATTTATTCACTGACGTTAATGAAATCGGATGGAGCTGCCGAATCGGTAATGAAATTATCGCACATCATGCACTACATTTTGTCGGAGAGTTCAAAGGAATCTGTTTCATTGGAACGGGAATTTGAGCACATTAAAGATTATATTGCGTTGCAACTGTTAAAAACTGATGATAGTATAGATTTTTCATTTCAGATGGAAGGTGAAACTGACGGGCTGGAAATTGCTCCCATATTGCTTATCAATTTCATCGAAAATGCGTTCAAATATGGCATTAATTCAGAGTTGAAATCTGTCATTCGGATCTCGATTGAAGTAGTTGATGGAATACTTCAAATGGATGTATTCAATAAAAAGGTTTCACGTCCGTTTCATGAAGATGTAAGCACTAAGATAGGAATCGAAAATACAATTCGGCGATTAAAGCATGTGTATCCCGATAACCATTCGTTGACAATTGAAGATGAAAATGATGTTTACCATGTACATTTAATGATCCGTTTACGATGATTCGAATAATTGCTCTTGATGATGAGCCACTTGCTTTGGATGTTATCCGGCATTATTGCTTACGAATGGAAGAAATCTCATTGGAAAAAGTCTTTGTAAAACCCAGTGAGGCACTCAAATACATCAATAAGTTTCCGGTTGATCTCATTTTATTGGACATTGAAATGGCTGCGATAAGCGGAATTGATTTTTACCGATCGATAAAACAAGATACCAAGGTGATTTTTACAACTGCTTATAGTCAATATGCTGTTCATGCATTTGAAGTAAATGCTTCCGATTACTTAGTGAAACCCTTTTCATTTGAACGTTTTGCTATGGCGATTGAAAAAGTGAAGCACTCGCTCAGTGAGCATTCGATGAACAACTATCTTTTCATTAGGGCAGATTATAAACTAAACAAAATCGGTTTTGATGAAATAGCACTAATTGAAAGCTTAGATGATTATGTGCGCATCCACCTCGAAAACAAGGATAAAATCGTGGCCCGATATTCCATGAAAGACTTGCTGAACCGTTTGCCGGAATCGCTCTTTGTTCGTATTCACCGCTCTTACATTATTCCTTTGCGAAAAGTGAAATCCATCCAACAAAATTCAGTTCAAATGGATGATTTTGTACTTCCAATTGGAGATCGATACAAAGGGGCTCTGGCACGTTTTCTCTAATTCACCGCTTTATTTATTGAGTTTACCTCTATTTTTTCTTCTTGATAAGGAAAAGAACTTTCTTGGTGATCTAAATGGAAATTAGATGAAATCATTAAACAGAAAAGACTTCTTGAAAAATGTGGGACTTGTTGGACTTGGTATGGCAACAGCTCCCATTTGGGCTAAAGATTTAATGGATGAACCCTCGAATGACGATTTATTGAAAAGTGGAAATTGCACTGCGCTGCCTGAAGAAACGACGGGACCATACCCGTTGCCGAATTCGGTGAGTGCAACTTCACTTGTAAGAACAGATTTAACCGAAGGAACGCAGACGGGGATTCCACTCACAGTAAACTTGACACTCATTAATGCAGATAACGATTGTCTTCCCGTTTCAGGACTTAGAGTGGATTGTTGGCATTGTAATAAACGTGGCTATTATTCTGCTTATGATGGTCAACCTGGTATTGATGGTACTCAAAATAATGCTGGAACGACCTGGCTTAGGGGAATTCAATATTCTGACTCGAATGGACAGATAACGTTTAACACCATTTATCCTGGTTGGTATACCCCAAGAGCAACACATTTTCATATTCAAATTTACAGTAATGACGAGACCTTGTTGTTAACCACACAATTGGCTTTTCCTGATGAAATTAATGCGACGGTAAACACTTATTATGCTACCAGTGGAACAAACTCGTTTACCAATTCCAATGATATGGTATTCAGTGATTCATATACCGAAGAGTTGATGACCGTTACAGGAAATACAACAGACGGTTATACAGCAGTAAAAGAAATCGCGTTGAATGCAGGATTTACTGCTGGAGTGAATGATCTGGCTATTGAAACTGGTGGTCAGTTCAGCCAGTTGAGAAATTTCCCGAATCCGGTGGTGGATGCAACTACGTTTTCATTCATCTTGTTACAGAATTCAGACGTAACCATTACAATTACGGATGCCTACGGTAAAGTAGTCGATTCGATTGTTAAAGAACAACTTTCGTCTGGAAAACAAGGGTTAAAGGTTGATTTAAGTAGTCTTTCATCAGGAGTATATTATTATCAAATGGTGGTAAAAAACCTTACGGGTACATTTCGTCAAACAAAGAGTATGGTAAAAGTGTAGAATGAAGTAGTGTTGTTGATATCATACTTGTAATAGGGAAATGTGCTTGTTGTTAACAAGCACATTTTTTTGTTTTAAATTAATGGTTTCTAGGTGTTTGGAAACAAAAAAGTGTATCCGATCAACCACCGAATACACTTTAAGTTGTTTAGTACTAGTTTGTTTTATTCCTTGATGATTTTCGTCACCGATTTCCCCAGCTGACTATCAATGGTAATGAAGTAAATGCCATTTTTTGCCCCGGACAAATCGATGTTGGTTTTGTTTCCGGTAATTCGGGTTGAATAAACGGTTTCACCCAATACATTACTAACAATGATCAACTGATCTGATAAACCGGATTGTGTATCGTACAACGTAAATATTCCTTTCGAAGGATTCGGATACACCGTGATCAAATCCGCAACCGAAAGTTGATCCAAACTAACAGTAGTGATAGTTGAGCAAGCAGATGTATCGGAGCAACCGTTTTGGGTAACAACAACCGCATATGATCCGTTAGCTGTAGGAGTAAATGTAGACAAGGTAGCACCTGCAACCGGTTGGTTCGTTGCGCAATTGATCCATTGATAGGTTGCGTTTGTGGCCGAAGAACTAATGGTAATGCCGTTTATGGAAGTAGCAGTGTCTGCAGAAATCACCGTAATTGGTAAGGTCATCGTATCGCTGCCAGTAGCATTGATGGCAATTAATGTTACCTGATACGTTCCGGGGGCTGTGTAGCAAATATTCACAGGATTTTGAGTAGTTGAGGTATTCACATTTCCATCATTGAATTCCCAGTTCCACGAAGTAGGCGTGTTGGAAGATAAATCCGTGAAATCGATGCATTCACCCACGCAAATGGTATTGTTTGAAATAGAGAAACCGGCTACAGGAGCAGCTGCAGGAGCCGCGCAGCAATTGCCACTGGTTGATAGGTTTTTTGTTACTCCACCCCAACAACCGTATTGCGTTTCATGGGTGTAAACCGTTCCGGAGAAAATAGTTTCAAAATAGTCATAAATCTGAGCCGCTGTATTACAGCCACCTTGGCTACCACTATCGCACGAAAAACCGCAATCGATAAAGGTATAACCGTTGGGATCATCATAAGTAACAGGTGGTACAAATGCAATATTGGGAGTTACACCACCCGGATGACCTGTGAAAACGGTTGTTGCTACGTTTGGAGAACAATTAATGTTCGGTGAATTGTTATAACCGGCATATTCGACCCCTGTAATGTTTCCAACATACGCTCCGCTAAAATTAACCTCAACCGCTTCATACGAAACAATCCCGATTTTGAGGTTGGGAATGTTTACATCTACATTGATGTTCAAGGTTCCGCCTTCGTAATTCGAGAAAATCACAATGTTTCCATTTTGATTACAAATCTGCGCACTCGCATAGGTTCCGCAAAGGAACAGTATAGATAGTAGTATTCTCATTATTACAAGTATTTAACGTTATTAGGGAGATTAAAGATAACCAAATTTTGGTCGCTAAGAATAACTCCTCCGAATTCACAGCTCTACTAACACGATCGTTCATTCTTGTTATAAAAGTCACGTTTAAATGTTTCTATTTAAGCGTGTCCGTTGCGTCTCCTGCTGAAGCTTGTGCCATCGCTGAAGCTATTGACGACACGCGCGTAAGTATTATGCACGCCAAAGTTCGTTCACGTGTCTGCCTTAGGCTGATTCGTGGTAAGAAAAAGCATTGCTTTTGAAAAGACAAGCGTTAGCGCAGTACCGTCTTGTTTGCTGTGCAAATCCATGCGTCTGTGGGAGAAATTTGTTATTTTCGCGGCAGTTTACAAAGCACAACGCATCATGAAAATTTCCTATAACTGGTTACAACAATTTTTACCGAACGTCATCGAACCCGAAACCCTGGGCGAAATCCTTACAGATACAGGGCTCGAAGTAGAAGGATTTGAAACGTTGGAAGCGGTGAAAGGCGGTTTGGAAGGTGTAGTTATTGCCGAAGTTCTAACCTGCGAAAAGCATCCGAATGCGGATAAATTGAAGGTTACAACCGTAAATACAGGAAAAGAAACGGTGCAGGTGGTTTGTGGAGCACCAAATGTAGCTGCCGGACAAAAAGTAATTCTTGCTACCGTAGGCTCAACGCTTTATCCAACTCCAGATCAGCCCTTAAAAATCAAAGTTTCCAAAATCCGTGATGTAGAATCATTCGGTATGTTGTGTGCCGAAGACGAATTGGGCTTGGGTGAAAGTCATGCCGGAATTATGGTATTACCTGCAGATGCTGTTGTTGGAACGCCAGCCGCGAAATTCCTGGAATTGGAAAACGATGTACAAATAGAAATAGGTCTCACCCCAAATCGTTCCGACGCAATGGGACACATTGGTGTTGCACGCGATATTCTGGCACACGCTGCCGTTCACACAGGAGCTACAGACCGTTTGGTGCTTCCTGCGGTGAAAACACTTACCAAAACAGCTGATCTTCCGGTTGAAATATCGGTTGAAGATGCCGAAAGATGTCCGCGCTATTTGGCGGTTACGTTGAAAGGTGTTACAGTAAAACCTTCGCCGGCTTGGTTGCAGAAACGCCTGCGTGCAGTAGGTCTGTCGCCGATTAATAATATTGTGGATGTCACCAATTTTGTGATGCGCGAATTAGGAACTCCACTACATGCCTTTGATGCCGCGAAAGTGGGGGCGAAACTGGTTGTGAGAACGGCAATTGAAGGTGAGAAAATGGTGACTCTTGATGGTGTTGAACGAACATTAAATGCAGAAGATTTACTCATTACCAACGGAACAATTCCTTTGGCTATTGCAGGTGTATTCGGTGGTTTGGATTCCGGAATTCAAGACCAAACAACAGCTATTTTATTGGAAGGAGCCTATTTTCAACCGGTATCTGTGCGAAAAACAGCGAAAAGACATACGCTTTCAACCGATGCGAGCTTTCGTTTCGAACGTGGTGTGGATGTAGATTTGATGCCATATGCATTGGCGCGTGCTGTTGAATTGATTCAGGAAGTAGCCGGTGGCGAAGTCGGAATGGAGGTCGTTGATTTGTATCCTACACCAATTCTTCCGCGAAAAGTAAGCTTGCGTTTTGCGCGTTGCAAACAAGTTTTGGGACATGAAATTCCGCTTGATGCAATCAAAACCATTCTTTCGGCACTTGATTTCACCATCGATGTCGAAACGGCTGACGCATTGGAATTAACTGTTCCGAATTACCGTACCGATGTGGATCGCGAAATCGATGTAATCGAAGAGTTACTGCGCATCTACGGATTCAACCTGGTTCCTTTCCCTGAAAAATTAAATACCTCGTTGGTGTTGACGCAAAAACCCGATTTGGAACGGTTGACGACCAACCTGGCAGAAGTACTCACCGGACTCGGGTTTTCCGAAATGATGAATAATTCCCTGACAACGCCGGTTTATACCGAGAAATTCGGGAAAGAACAATTGGCACCTGCTCAGAATGTGACCATGTTGAATCCGCTTAGTCAGGATTTGGCTGTCATGCGTCAAAGTTTGGTGTTTCAGGCATTGGAAACAGTGGCACATAACCAAAATCGTCAGCAAGCAGATGTGCGTTTGTTTGAATTCGGAAAGGTGTATCAACAAAAGAATGGCGAGTATTTCGAAAATAAACGATTGACGCTGGTGATTTCCGGTCGCAAATCGAATGAATCATGGGCATTAGGAAACGATAAAGTTTCATTATTTACCCTCAAAGGTGCGGTGAATGCTTTATTGCAACGCCTCGGATTGGATGCCTTGGCAAACGAAGAAGGTCAAACCGATCACGATTTGTTTACCGACGGATTAACCCTGCGTATTTTGAAAAATAGCATTGGTTCTATCGGATGGGTGAATCCAGCTATACGCAAGCATTTTGGTGTGAAACAAGACGTGTTTGTGGCCGATTTGGATTGGGATGCGATTTTGAATTCCTTGAAACTCACCAAAGTTCAATACAAAGAATTGCCCAAAACCTTCGAGGTACGCCGCGATTATTCCTTGTTGTTGGATCAGGCGGTCAATTTTGCTGCGATTGAGCAATTGGCACGCAAAGCGGATAAGAAAATCTTACAGCAGGTAAATCTGTTTGATGTATACGAAGGCAAAAACCTTCCTGAAGGAAAAAAATCGTACGCTGTTTCGTTTACGTTTCAGGATCAGGAACAAACCTTGAAAGACGAACAGGTTGATCGGATCATGGAAACCATTCGTGTTTCGCTGGAAAAGGAATTGGGAGCAGAATTACGTTAGTCATGAGTGGAATAATTGTTACCGGAATTGGTACCGATGTCGGAAAAACAATAGCAAGTGCCGTTATTTGCGAAGCCTTGCATGCCGATTATTGGAAACCTGTTCAGTCGGGTGGGTTGGATCAGTTGGATTCTTCTTTTGTGCAAATGCACACCTCCAAAACGGCCATTATCAGCGAAGTGAAATTGTTGTCGCAACCGCTTTCACCGCACGAAGCCGCGCGAATTGATGGCATTCAACTGGAACTTTCCGATTTTGAATTGCCGCATTTCATCAAAACAACCGTTATTGAAGGTGCCGGCGGATTAATGGTTCCGATCAATGATCACGGTTTGACTTATTTGGATGTGTTTCAACATTGGAACCTGCCCATTTATTTGGTGACCCGTCATTATTTGGGAAGCATCAATCATACTTTACTTTCGCTGGAAACCTTAAAGAACAGAGGATTGGAGATTGCCGGTTTGATCATCAGCGGTGAACGAAACGAACCATCGGAGCGTATTTATCAGGCACATTACCCTGATCTTCAGTTGAGTTTTATTCCCGAATTGGAAACGCTTTCACCTTTTACACTAGCCGAAGCGGCAAAAAAATGGAAAGAACAAGTTGGTTAAACCGCGATAAACAAGTCGTTTGGCATCCGTTTACGCAAATGCTCACTGCCGATGAACCGTTGTTGATCGAACGGGCAAAAGATACATTGTTGTTTGATGCCGATGGCAGTTCGTATATCGACGCCAATTCATCCTGGTGGGTGAACGTGCACGGACACGGACATCCGTTGATTGCACAAGCCATTGCAGAGCAGTTTTCGTTGGTAGACCACGTAATTTTTGCCGGAGCTACACACAAACAAGCCATAAAATTGGCAGAACGTGTGGTACGCATCTTACCCAAACATTTTTCGAAAGTATTCTTTTCAGATGATGGTTCCACGGCAGTTGAAGTGGCGCTGAAAATGGTATTTCAGTATTGGCACAACAAAAACCAACCGAAAAAACGCATGGTAGCATTGGAAGGTGCGTATCACGGAGATACGTTCGGAGCCATGGCCATTGGTCAGCGGGGATATTTCAATGATCCGTTCGAGCATTTTTTCTTCGATGTCGATTTTTTGCCCTTTCCGGATAAAGCACACGAAGCAGAAGCGTTAGTCAAAGCGCAGGAATTGTTTGAAACCGGTGAAGTAGCCGGAATTATTGTAGAACCGTTGATTCAAGGTTCGGCCGGAATGCGCATGTATTCGCCCGAATGGCTGGATCAACTCATCGTATTGGCGCATCGTTACGATGTGTTGGTGGTGTTTGATGAGGTGATGACAGGCTGGGGCAGAACAGGCCGCTTGTTTGCCATGGACCACTGCGAATACAAACCCGATTTGGTGTGTCTTTCAAAAGGATTGACAGGCGGTACATTGCCGTTGGGACTTACAGTTGCCACGGAAGAAATTTACGAAGCATTCCTGCATCCCGAAAAAACAAAAGCCTTGTTGCACGGCCATTCGTATACCGGAAATCCGTTGGTGTGTGCTGCGGCCAATGCCAGTTTAGATATTTTCGAACAAGACAATACGTGGGCCAATATCGAGCGGATAGAACGATCGCACCACAACTTTCTCACCGAATTGGAACATCTACCGAATGCCATAAATGCAAGTGTTCTCGGCACCATTCTGCGTTTTGAGATCGAAACAGGCGAGGGGAATACCTATTTCTCTGATATTCGCGACAAAGCGTACCGCTATTTCCTCGAAAACGGTTGTTTGATTCGCCCGTTGGGGAATGTGGTGTTTGTGAATCCGCCGTATTGCATTGCAGATGCAGAGTTGCGAAAAGTGTATGATGCACTTGTTGGCTTTCTGAGAATGGTCTAGCCTTGAAGGCGAAATCAGATTTTGTTACTTGTAAATCGAACTCTTTACGTTAACTATCATAAATTGCACTATGATTTATCGCCCAATTTGTTTCAAGGAGTTCAACTATTTAAACGAATTCGTAAATGATATTTATGAGTTACGCACAAATTCCGATAGTGTAGAATATAGTACTGCGCCGAATGGAATAGTTGGTATTTCATTAATAACGAATGGTGTTTCAGAAATTTTAATTGACAACAAGTGGCAAAAGGCTCCAAATTTTTCTATCTACGGATTGATTAAGCGACCGGATGTTATAAAGATCAGCCCTCATTTCAGAGAAATTGCAATAGGTTTTAAACCCTATTTTTTGCAATTGCTGGTCAATGAAAATATGACGCAGGTGATTCAAACAAAAAACATTGATGCAAATGATGTTTTTAAGAATACGGATTTTTTTTATGATCAACTATGTAGCGCGCGTACAGATTTTGCCATTTTAACGACAATTGAATCCTTCATTTTAAAGCAATTGAATCCTTCAAAATTTAATGACAGATTGCTTACTGCAATGAAATGCATCTATGATGAAGGAATAACAACTGTTTCTGAAATCAGCTCAAAAGTTAATTTATCCTCCACGAGTATCAGAAATTTATTTAATGAAAGAATAGGACGTTCGCCCAAAGATTTGATCAGTATTTTGAGGATCAATAAGATATTAAAATCCGATCTGAATTCTTTTTACTCATTGACTGAACTAGGTTATCATTACGGATACTACGACCAGGCTCACTTTATTCATGATTTTCAGAATGTAATGGGCTTGTCTCCCAAACAATATTTCAACAATGATAAATTAGCTTTCGATTTTTACAATTCCGGAAGATGGGAAGGTGATATTTTTGGTGCTGATAAAGTTGAATTATGAGAAAAATCTGTTTGCTTACCTCTTTTATGATCATTTCATGGAGTATTCTGTGTCAATCAGAAGGAATGGAAAACCACAACAAATCAATTAAAACAATTGTTGAGGCATTCAATAAACATGATTATCGCTTAATGCAAAAGCCATGGGGCACAATAGGTAAGTTGATTATTTCAAAAAAAAGGCTTCGAAAAGAATTCTTTCCGGTAAGTGAAAAATTTGGAGAAGCGAAGATCGATACCGTCATATTTAGCTCCAGCTATAATGCCACGGTTGAGTTGAAATTTGAAAAACATCCTCTTCAAAAAGTGTTTTTAAGTATAAACTTTAGTGAAAACGGCAAAGTTCAAGGATTAGGATATGGTTATCCTACCATGGTTTACAGAAAAAATAATTCGCCTATTTCAGACAGCTGGTCAAATGAAGTCATCACGCAAAAGATTGACTCGATATTCTCTAAATATGCTACTAAATCAGTAAAGCGTTTTAATGGTTGCATACTGGTAACACGCGGAGAAGATATTCTTTTTGAAGCATCAAATGGTTATGCTGATTTTGAAAAGAAAACCTTAAATAACGACAGCACCAGGTTCTTATTGGCGTCTTGTTCCAAACAATTTACCGCTTGTGCAATCATGAAATTGCATGAACAAGGAAAGTTAAATTATAGTGATAAGGTGATAACATATTTACCTGATTTTCCGTATGAATCAATTACAATAGAACAGTTGTTAACGCACACTTCAGGCCTGCCAGACTATTTTGTTTTATTGGATAAATACTGGGATAAATCAACATTTGCAACAAACAATGATGTGTATGATTTACTAAAAGAGAAGAAACAAGCCCTTCTTTTCAACCCAAATGATGATTTTTCTTATAGTAATACAGGATACGTGATATTATCATTGCTGATCGAAAAAATTAGCGGCAGTTCTTATGGCGAATTTTTAAATGGTCATTTTTTTAAACCGCTTCACATGAATCAAACGGTAGTGTATAACCGAAGAAAAGAAAAAAACAGCTTAGAAAACTATGCTTCAGGATATGTTTATTCGCGCGAGTTGAACAAGTATGTGCTTCCTGACAGTTTAAAAAATTACAATTTCGTTTCTTATATGGATGGAATCACCGGAGACGATGGAGTAAGCTCAAGTATACATGATTTGAAACGTTGGAATGAAGCATTAAGAAATAATACTGTTTTGAGTAAAGAATCGTTAGAAATTGCGACTACGAAACATAAATTAACGAGTGGAAAAGAAATAGAATACGGTTTTGGATTTTTTTTAAAACAAGGCAATGGAATTGAAAATATGATTTACCATACGGGTGGCTGGCCGGGCTATACCACTTTAATTTTACGTTTTCAAGATAGGGCAGAATCAATTATTATTCTTTCGAATAATGAATACGACAACTTTTCATTTTTAGCAGACGAGATTTGTTCGTTACTTTTAAGATAGTTCGGTTAAATTTGCAACCTGCAAAGAATCCGAATGCTGAATTTTAGAAGTTTATAATAATGAATAAAGCCATATTGCTTTTAAGCATATTACTTTTTCGAAGTGTAATTTTGTTAGGTGGAACGAATAAAATCAGCTATACAAAAGCAGTTGCGTTTTACCGGAAAGAGTTAAATCAACGCCATCAAAATCATTTTCTTACGTCAAAATCACTCATCTTTAAATGGCAGAAAAATGATTTTCCGGAAGCGAGTGAATGGGAGTTGTTTTTAGAGTACTGTTTGAATGAAGTAAAGACAGAATCGGAATCAAATTATTATTCCTTGTGTTTTGATTTGGGTGATAACTTGTCAATGGCTGGTTATTATCAGGATGCTCTTCCTTTCTTGTTTCGTATAGAAGAATATCTTGCAGATGAAAATCCTGAAACGGTCTCCTACTATTACTATTATCAAAATAGAATGGGGATGGTTTATTACAACTTCAAGCAATTCTATCAATCAAAAAAATACTTCATTCGTCTCATAAATGCCACTAAAGCTCCCGTTACTCTTCGAATTAATGCGTTGAATTCTATCGGATTGATCTACAAATCAACCAAAAAAAACGATCAATCATATTGGTATTTTAAAAAGGCATTATCCGTGGCGAAAACAAACAATCGTGAAGATTGGATTGGTATCATATCCGGTAATTTAGGTGAATGTTATTTCTTGGGTAATCAATTAGATAAAGCCTTGCCGTTGATACTCATTGATTATGAAAAAAGCTGTAAAAGTAAAGAGTGGGAAAGTGCAATGAGGGCTGCGATTAGCTTAGCACGAATTAACATCCTAAAAAACAGATTTGAAGCAGCTAAAGAAAGGTTAAGTACTGCTGAATATCTGATGAAACACTATTTTCATTCATTGAATGTGGAACAAAGTTATTGGGAGACAATGGCCTTGTTACATCAGAAATCAGGTCAATATAAGCCAGCGTATGATGCACAGCAAAAATACTTGAGATACCTTGATACCATCAACGAAAAGGAGCAATTGATCAACTTCTATAATACCCAGTTTCAGCTCGAATTTCAAAAGAAACAAACACAGATTAAGTTGCTTGAATCACGAAAAAAAAGAGCTGAACAAATTTTATTATTCTCTATTGTGATCATTTGTTGTATCATTTTCGGATTGTTTATTGTAGTTCGTCAAATCATCCTTAAAAGAAGGAAAGAACGAGAAGTATTGACATTGCAAAAATTACGCGCCGAAGATGAATTGAAAAATGTAGATAGTCAAATGCGATTGGTACTTTCCAACTTAAGTGAAAAAAACGACCTTATCGATCAGCTTCAACAAGAGATAGAGCAATTCAATTCAACAGTCCAAACATTGGAGCCTTCTTCAGATCAATTCCACCTATTAGACAAACTTCAATCGTTTAAGTTATTAACGAGTGATGATTGGGATGTGTTCCGGAAATTATTTGAAAAACTGCATCCCGGTTTTTTTGATCGGTTTGAACAATTGTCTGAAGAAATCACCAAGGCCGATCTTCGGTTGGCAGCTTTGATTTGTCTAAAATCCTCAACGAATGAAATGGCCAAGATTTTGGGTATCTCTATCGAGTCAGTTCAACGTACCCATTTACGGTTACGCAAGAAATTAATGCTTGAACAGGCTGCCGATTTAGAGCGATTAATTCGTTCGTTGTAAAAGATTAATTCGTTGAACTATTGGCGAAGGTGAAAAAGCTATCGCTTTTAAATATCTTATTATCAGCATCTTTATTGTTTGTCGGGTTTTTGTCGGGGCGTTTATAAAGTAGTTTGCAGGTTCTGGTTGTTCATTTGCACCAAAAATTACTGCTTTTTAATTACTGCTTTATGAAAAACAAATTACTACTTCTTGTTCTTAGTTTTTTTCTGATAAAATCATCCATTTCGCAAGTAAGCTCTAATTCGTTTGCCCAATCTGCCGGAACGTATACAGCCATTACCGGAGGAACTGTTTTATGGAGCACTACCTTCGATGAAGATATTTCAGGAGCTATTACCATTCCTTCATTCTCATTTAATTGTACGGCTTATACACAAC
>JBILJP010000447.1:0-3822 GCA_044377135.1 Fluviicola sp. | reverse complement strand
ATTGATCTCCGGATGGATGTTTTGTTCAAAATACAATCCTTTTTCTTCAATTTTTAAATTCCATAACTGAACGGTTTTACAGATAACCGAATGTAAATTTTCAGAAATGATTTCCAATTCCATTTTGCCCGATTCAATTTTTGAGAAATCGAGTAAGTCATTTACAATCGTGAGCAAATTTTGAGAAGAAGTTTCAATTGCTTCGGCATAATTGTGTTGTTTTTCCGTTAATCCGGTGTCATTGAGCAGGTGATTCATGCCGATGATTGCATTGAGCGGAGTACGGATTTCATGGCTGATATTGGCGACGAACTGATCTTTGCTTCGCAATGAATTCTCGGCAATTTCTTTGGCCAAGAGCAGTTCTTCTTCCATCTTTTTGCGATCAGAAATATCAAGATGAATACCAACGGTTCCGGCAACTTCGTTTCGTTCATTGTAGAATGGCGCTCCGCTAATAATGACCCATACTTTGGCCCCGTCTTTTCTAACTAACTCTACTTCATAAACAGAAGCCTGACCTTTTTTTCGTTTTTTGCTTTCTACGGCAATGACTTCTCTGCCTTGCTCATCAACCAAAAAACTCAAAGGATTTTGACCAACCAATTCTTCAGGAGTATAACCTGTAAGGTCGCAAAACTTAGGATATGCTTTCACAATAAGCCCGGAAGGATCAACTTCCAATAAACCCAGTTCCAAATTTTCAATAATACTGCGGTATTTCTCTTCACTGCGTATTAAAGCCTTTTCTACTTTTTTTCGATCGGTAATGTCTCTGCACAACACAATGAACTCCAGGTTTTCGTCATCAATCCGGTGTAAATCTGCCGATTGACCGACCCATTTTTCAGTTCCGTCTTTGGTGATAACCGGAAATTCAATATATGTAGTTTGAATTTCTTCCTTGAGTTGGAACAAGTAATAACTTATCAGTTTTGCTTGAAAATCTTCTCGTACCAGTAATGTAAAATGGGCATCTAATAATTCGTTTTCATTGTATCCGGTAAAATGAGCGGCTGTTGGATTGATATATGTGAATCTTCCGGTTTGATCTGCTCTGTAGATGATATCACTTACATTTTCAACCAATTCACGGTAGGCTTTTTCTTTCTCGATGTATTGATTTAAAATGGCTTTTCGATCTGCTAAATCGTCTAGAATAATCAAGTAAATATCTTCGTTTCGAAAATTAAGTAAGGTAGAATGTGCTTGAAAATAAAGGTGTTGTTCACCCACATTGATTTCGCGTTCACCGTCTACATTATTGGTTGCCGGATGCTCACCATCGATTGGTTTTGCCCAGTCAAGATAGGGGAGGCCAATAAACGATTCTTTTGTTTGTTTAAACGTGAAGCATGCATGGGCATTGACATCCATGATACTGAAATCGGATGTTTTCACGAGTAATAAGGGCATCGGGTGCAAATCGATTAGCAGATTGAGTTGTGATTGTTCAAATCGAAGCTCATTCGTGCGCTGTTGAACCTGAGACTCAAGAGAAGCATTCAGTTTGGTCAATTCCATATTAGATCGGAAAAGTTCCAAACTTTTTTCCTCGAGAATGCGCTCGGCCTCTTTTCTAGCCAGCTTTTCCCGTTCAAGTTGACGCTGAATAAGAGCTAGATTACTCATTCATCACGATTATTTCAATTTCAACCACAGAACCCGTTTCATTTTTCGCAGTACTCATTATCGTACAGTTTTCATTGAAAAATGCGCTCGCACCTTTGATTAAACCAATCGCCAGATCAGCCATCGATTTATCCGATTGATAGAGCATGACCAATCTGTTTTCACTTGGCCTTGAACAGCTGAAACGGGGCAATTCAGCATCGGGATACAATTTGAAAACTTCAACGTGAATGTAATGCTCTACACTTTCCAGAAAATGCAATAATCCTGACTCGACCTTAAAAAAGTGGGGGTAAAGAACCGTGAACCGTTTAAAAAGATAGGTTCCGAATTCTTCCAGAAGCTGGGGTAATGGAATGGATTCTTGTTTGCTGAGTGCCACCACCAATTTCACCATTTCGTGATGATCGTATGTTCCAACGGCTGTATAGGCACCTTTGGAAGGAAGATCGGAGCTTGTAATAATCGTATCCAAGCTTTCCAATCCAAACCGTTGTTCAACCATTTCGGTAAATTCCGTAAAAATGACTCCTTTCATAAACTGACCTTATTTGCGTTTTCTTTTTCTTCTTTTAATAATCGATAGATGGTTGATTTACCGATGTTCAACTCCGTTGCTACCCGCCCGATATCATTGTCGTATTTTTGAAGTTTCCCTTTTATAACGTACATATTGATTTCATCTAGCGTCATGGAAGAAGTCAATAACTGATCCATTGATCCGATGGTTTGAAATTTTAAATCGGCGGCCGTAATCGTATCATTTTCACATAAAACGGTAGCAAGTTCCAAAACAGATCGTAATTCGCGAATGTTGCCCGGAAATTGATATCCGAGTAGTTTTTCCAACGCTTCGTCGCTCAGTTTTTTTACCGGTGCTTTTGCTTCTTTTGCCAATTGGTTTAGGAAATAATGACACAACAATGCGACATCGTTTCCGCGTTTTCGCAATGGTGGTAACTCAATAGGTAAACCAATCAATCGGTAGTACAAATCCTGACGGAAATTACCTTTTTCTACTTCTTTCTCCAGGTCTTTGTGTGTTGCGCAAATGATACGACAATTCACCTTGATGACCTTGTTTCCACCAACACGCGTCACTTCCCGTTCTTGTAAAACGCGCAATAATTTCACTTGCGTAGACAAATCCATTTCACCTATTTCATCTAAAAAAAGTGTTCCGTTACCTGCTTCTTCAAACTTCCCGATACGAAGTTGCATGGCGCCTGTAAAGGAACCTTTTTCATGTCCGAACAATTCACTTTCGGCCAATTCATGCGGAACAGCGCCAAGATTAACAGCCACAAACGGCGCTTTCTGTTGACTGGAATTGTAATGAATGGCTTTGGCAATGAGTTCTTTTCCGGTTCCGGTTTCTCCGGTAATAGAGACATTAATGGAACTTTTTGCCGCTTTTTCCAATAAACCGAAAATGCTGTGTATGGCGGTACTGTTTCCGATAATACTTTTGCTGAAATCGTATTTTTCTTGAACGGCCTCACGCAATAATTCCACTTCTTCGGTTAGTTCACTTCGTTCGCGAAGGTTGGCTATCGTTTTCCAAATACGTTCCTTGGTGTCTACATTTTTGACAATATAATCATATGCACCTTGTTGAAGTAAACTTACGGCAACTGCTATATCGTTTTGACCGGATACAACGATCACTTGTGAAGACGGTGATTCCTGTTGAATTCTTTTCAGTAAAGCATCACCTGTAAAATCGGGAAGGGAATAATCCAGCGTAATGATGTCGGGCTTGGTATGCAAGCTTCGAATGAGTTCTTTTCCGGAGTAAACTTTGGTAATAATACAATCTTCATCCAATAATTTTAAATGGTACTCCAAAAATTCCGAATACCATTGATCGTCTTCGGCAATAAGAATGTGAAAGGGCTTCATGCGTGTAGTTCTTAGTGATTGGAAGTTACATTTTTTACCAACACATTCGGTTTTAAACGTACATTGAAAGAACGCGTATGTTAAATGGTAAGCCCGAATGCTTCATTGGTGAATTCTCGAAACGAGAAAACCCGATTCATTTTAACTGAATCGGGTCTATTTGTTAAAATAATTTCATGAGAATTACGCTTTGTAAAATGGCAATTTCACCACTTTCGCTTTCAAGCCTTTTTCTCTGATTTCGATAAAGATTTCTGTATCTACTGCCGAATTGGCAACGGTAACATA
>JBILJP010000446.1:0-3831 GCA_044377135.1 Fluviicola sp. | reverse complement strand
GGAGTTGATATTCTGGGAGCGATTGCAGGTGGTGGTCTGGGAGCGTTGATTGGTAAACATGCTGCCCTTTTCGGAGCGGGAGTGTTAATTGCCGGAAACTTGATGAAAGACAAAAGCGGTTTGTACCGCACCATTGGAGCGGGTATGCTTTCCTACGGTGTCGCCAAGTTCATTGAGAATCAGGAATTGGCAAAACAAAAAACTGTACAAGGGTTCACCCTTGCCGGAGCAACCGAAGGAGCAAAAGAACGTGTCACCCAATTCAAGGACGAATTACTCTCTGCATTCTATTTGGATCGCCTGTTTAAAAAGACCCCAAGTGGAGGTGCAGACGATTCAGGTTCAGTAGAAGGACTTGACCTTTCATCGCTCGACTTCTTTGATGAAAACAATTATCAGGAAGCCACCGAATTTGAAATCAATCGGGATACCGATGAACTCCCTGAACCGCTTTCGAACTATTCAAGCAGTTCCCGTGAGTTCGATTACACCATCGAAAACGACCTACCCGACATGTCTCAACTCTAGGGAAGAGGTCAACAATTAACCAATAATTTCTTAAACAATCAGCTTGTCTGCTCCACTCATTTGGGGCGGAGCGGACGGCTACTAAATCAAAAGTTATGATTGACGAGTTTTTAAATTCAGAGTACAACGCAGCCGGAGAATTGTATGGACTAGACGCGGTAACCCGCGCTTTCCCAGGAGCAAATCCAGCGCAAAAAGCACAGATCATTCAAAAGATCGCGCAAAACAACCAAACACAGGTATCACGTGGATCACGTCGGGAGTTCGAAAAGTTCCTGCCACAAGTTCCAAAGCATGTACAAACCGAAATGAAAAAAGGTTCGGTTCGCTTGTCGGATTACACGGTTTATTCCATCAAACAGATCAATTCCAAAACGATCAAAATGTTTGAACCGCAGGATAAAAAGGAAGTCGGAGTGCGTAACATTTCCGATGCCAAACTGCCTAAAAACATGGTGTTCCTTGTGAGTGGTATTTACCTGCTGACGGGAGAAAACTTAACCCCGACAGGCTCAGAAGGTCACAAGGCTATCCAATTCGGCAGTGTGAGTTCGATCCCTGCGATTTGCAACGGGGAGTTTTCCTTCAAATCAAATCGTAAACAGATCATTCCAGAGAATCAGGCAGTGAGAGTGTTTGCAACGGACAACGACCATTCGTTGCCTTTGGGATACTTCAAATTGGATAACCCCCGAATGATACGCGATGAGGAACTCATCGAATTTACGGTCGATCTGGGAACACAAGTGGGGATTCCGGTGAACCAGTGGCTTTTGGTTGCCCTTCACGGAACGGTTACCACACCTTAACCACCTGAAAGTAACCTAAATCAAACCGGACGAATGATCAACAACCGTTCGTCCGGTTCTTTAAAAATCACCAAAAAAACGAGTTATGAGTTTCAAGCAGCATATTATCAAAGAACGTTTCGATTTGCAGATAACATCGGCAGATCAAAACTTCAAAGCGGAGTTCACATTGGACAAAAGCGCACAATACCTGCTCGGTATTTCAGTGACCTCGGATCGTGACGACTTGTTATTTTACCGAGGGAGCAACCGCATCTACCTGAACGAAAAAGAATTGTTCCCAGATGGCTTTGAAAGCAAGCTACTCATGGCAGGATTGAACGTTGCGCCCGATCACAGAATGATCACTTTGGGTGAACTACCGACCGGAAACGGAATACTGGATGTGAACTTCAAAGACACATCGGATTCGATAAGCTCTTTTGTTCCTTACCGAGTAACCTATTATACCTATTCGGTAGCAACCCTTGTAAATGAGCGGTAATCATGGAACGCTACATCATCCATAGGGTTGAGATCACTCAGAAAGGTCAGCGTGAATTGTTTCAGATCCGCATTCCAAGAAATTGTAAGCGTATCACGGGAGTCAAGATCACAACAAATTTTTTGATTGACGATTACTCGGACATTCATGCGGGTTGGTTGTGGCTGAGTTTACCCATTGTGAGAGAGGCGTTTTTTGCCCACATCATTAAAGCATTGAATCCAATGCACGATTGGGCAGGCTATTCAGGGATTATGCCCGTGAACTTCACAGACGGTCAACCTTGGACATGTGGTACAAAGCAGGAGTTTCTGAGTGTTAATGTACCGGTTTATCAGACCATCGTTGAGGGCTATTACTCCAATGAGTACCCAACACCCGCAGCTTATTCAGTATCCATTTATTTAAGACTTGAGTCATGACAGAAGGAATGGCAATAGAAATTGCAAAGCACCAAATGCACGACATGAATGTGGGGTGTGAGTACCTGCTCCGGTTCCGGCATCTGATCTTAAAACCATCGGAAACCAGAGTCCTGAAAGCCGAATCGGAACTCATCATTCTCATTAGTCCGGTAGGCAACATTCGGGTGTTATCAAGTGCGGGTTTTTATGAAATCACCAATACACCCAACGAATTACAATACGTGCATTCGGGAAAAGTGCAAATCATCAATCTGGATAACAAGCTCTTCACGCATGTAAAAATCCTGCAAGTAATTCCCCGAATAACAAATACCTGAAATCATGGACGAACAAAAAATTAGAGATTCCCGAAATGGCGGTAAAGTATTCCACGAACGCTATTCTGAGGAACGCTTAAACGCCATCAAGCGCATCGTTGAAACTCAACAATCGCAGGGCAAACAGAAACGCTATTCCATTTCTGTGGACGGTGAAATGATCATCAATAACACCGCTGATCTGGAACTCTTTGATACCTATCTGGAATACATTGAACCGCACACCGAAAAGATAGAAGTTCGATTGTATTTCGGTGTATCCCCCAATGGGAACAGATATGTATTTCACCTCAAAGAAAAGCCCTTTAACGGCTTGGGTGATCCTGGGAAACCAGTACATGTCAATGATATGATAGCCGATGCTTTGGAACGCCAAAGTGTTGAATCGGAACTCATCGAACTTAGACGAAAGTACAAGAAACTCAAACGCAAATACCGTGTTGCTGAAGCTGAGTTATCCGATAAGCAAATGGATATGAAAGACTTGCTTTCGCAAGGGATGCAGCTTTACGGAGCGTTCAATGCTCAGAAAGGCGCAAGCCAACAAATGCAAGGCTTGCCACCAGTTGAAGAAGTCCAAATCGAAAGAGAGTTGTCCGAAGCTGACAAGTTCTATGAAGAGCTAAAAAACCAAGTAGGAGAAGACAAGCTAACAGCAGCTTTAAAAACATGGGCGGTGTTTGCCACCCATCCTGAACTACGCTCAGAATTTCAAGCAATTGTAAACCAGAAAAATTAAGAAAAGATGAAAAATCACACATTTAAAATCACCATTTCAGGGACAGAGAAAGAAGCCACTGAAAAAGCGCAGGGACTCGCCACACTTGCCAGTCATTTATCGGTTGAAACGATCAAAGCACTGGCACACTTGGTAAAAACTGATCCCGCTAAAGTCGAGTTTGCCAAGCAGTTTTTGGGCGTTAAGTAGCCCGAAACTGAACATAAACCACCAAATCCATGAAAAGCGAAGGCCAGTTACAAAAGCGGTCTTCAGCCGAGGTAGCACCCACCAACATTGTTGTTGATACCAAACAGCGAAGTTGGTGGAACTCGCTACCGAAGGGGGTGCAAACCACAGTGGCGGTTTTTGCAGCACTTGCAGGAATGTCTTTGGTCACTTATCTGGCGTACTTGTATTCTCGAAAATTATTACGGGATAAACGAGCCAAATCTGAGCAGAATAAATCCTTCGGGAAAGACAAACACGCAACATGGGCAAAACAATTTCGACAAGGGATAGATAACGATGGATGGTGGGGAACAGACGT
>JBILJP010000561.1:0-13728 GCA_044377135.1 Fluviicola sp. | reverse complement strand
ACTACAGTTACGATAGCTTATACAGGAACAGCAACATCTGGGGTTGATTACGTCGCCTCAAGTGTTACAATCACCATTCCCGCTGGAGCAACTTCAGGAACGGTAACCATCGACCCGTCAATAGATGCGTTGTTTGAAGGGTCAGAAACCGTGATTGCTGATATTACAAGCGTAACAGGTGGAAACGGCGCTTCCGAATCCGGAACACAAACAGCAACTGTAACTATTTTGGATGCTAATCTTCCACCGGTTGCAAACGACGATAACGGAAGTTCTCTAACAGAAGACGGAGCCAACGGAACAGTAAACGTATTAACCAATGATACAGACCCTGATGGAAATCCAACTGCTCCTGTAAATGGAGGAGGTCAATTTACCGTTGATTTGGATCCTTCAACAGCCGGCGTTCAAACTATTGTCAACAATGCAACGGGAACCTGGACATTGAATAGTAGTACAGGTATTGTAACATTTGATCCTGCCAATAACTACAACGGAACGGCAACAATTACCTATACCTTGTGTGATCCTGCTTCGGCGTGCGACAACGCAACAATTACGTTTGTTGTAAATCCGGTAAACGACGCGCCTGTTGTAGACAATGAAATACATACTACACCGGAAGAGACACCTGTTTCAGGTGATTTAACCAATGCCGGTGATTCGGATATCGATGGAAACCTGGTGGTGAATATTACGCCACTCGATGGACCGAATAGCGGTGGAATTGTGATCAATTCAGATGGAACATATACGTATACTCCAGGATCAAATTTCAATGGAAACGACACCGTAGTGGTGCAGATTTGTGACGACGGAACACCTCTCCCTGCAATTTGCGTGAACGATACCATTTTCATAACCGTAACTCCGGTAAATGATGTTCCAAGTCAAGGAAACGAAACATTGGTTGTTACCGAAGATGCGGGGTCTACAACATCCGGTAACTTAACAACGAATAACGTTGATCCTGACGGAACACCAATCACTGTAACCACCATTGTCAGTACAACCGGTGGCGGAACAGTTACTATCAACGGAAACGGAACGGTGAATTATACTCCTGCTCCAAACTTCAACGGAATTGATACGGTTATTTACACTTCGTGTGATAATGGTTTACCATTACCTGCATCGTGTGTGAATGACACCTTGTTTGTGACCGTGAATCCAATTAACGATATACCAAGTCAAGGAAACGAGACTTTGGTTGTGAATGAAGATGCAGGAGCAACAACTACTATAGATTTAACAACGAATAATGTTGATCCAGATGGAACGCCGATCACGGTGACGACTATTGTGAGTACAACCGCTGGCGGAACAGTTACCATCAACGGAAACGGAACAGTAAATTACACACCGGCTCCAAACTTCAACGGAATTGATACGGTGATTTATACTGCTTGTGATAATGGTTTGCCATTACCTGCATTGTGTGTGAATGACACCTTGTTTGTGACTGTGAATCCAATCAATGATGCACCAAGTCAAGGTAACGAAACCTTGGTTGTGGATGAAGATGCAGGAGCAACAACTACGATAGATTTAACAACGAATAACGTTGATCCAGACGGAACACCGATTACGGTGACAACCATTGTGAGCACTACCGGTGGTGGAACAGTAACCATCAACGGAAACGGAACGGTGAATTATACACCTGCTCCAAACTTCAACGGAATTGATACGGTAATTTACACGGCGTGCGATAATGGTTTGCCATTACCTGCAGTATGTGTGAATGATACCTTATTTGTAACGGTAAATCCAATTAACGATACACCAAGTCAAGGAAACGAGACTTTGGTTGTGAATGAAGATGCAGGAGCAACAACTACGATAGATTTAACAACGAATAACGTTGATCCAGATGGAACACCGATCACAGTGACAACTATTGTGAGTACAACTGGTGGCGGAACAGTAACCATCAACGGAAACGGAACAGTAAATTACACACCTGCTCCAAACTTCAACGGAATTGATACGGTAATTTACACTGCTTGTGATAATGGTTTGCCATTACCTGCATTGTGTGTGAATGACACCTTGTTTGTGACTGTGAATCCAATCAATGATGCACCAAGTCAAGGTAACGAAACCTTGGTTGTGGATGAAGATGCAGGAGCAACAACTACGATAGATTTAACAACGAATAATGTTGATCCTGACGGAACACCAATCACGGTAACCACCATTGTGAGCACTACCGATGGTGGAACAGTAACCCTCAACGGAAATGGAACGGTGAATTATACTCCTGCTCCAAACTTCAATGGTATTGATACCGTAATTTATACTGCTTGTGATAATGGTTTGCCATTACCTGCATCGTGTGTGAATGACACCTTGTTTGTAACGGTGAATCCAATTAACGATACACCAAGTCAAGGAAACGAGACTTTGGTTGTGAATGAAGATGCTGGAGCAACAACTACTGTAGATTTAACAACGAATAACGTTGATCCTGACGGCACACCGATCACAGTTACAACTATTGTGAGCACAACCGGTGGCGGAACAGTAACCATCAACGGAAACGGAACTGTAAATTATACTCCTACTCCAAACTTCAATGGTATTGATACCGTAATTTATACTGCTTGTGATAATGGTTTGCCATTGCCAGCAATATGTGTGAATGACACCTTGTTTGTGACGGTGAATCCGGTAAACGATCCTCCGGTTGTGGATGATGAACTAATTACAACATCATTGGATATTCCTGTTTCGGGTGATCTGACCAATGCCGGAGATACAGATGTTGACGGAAACTTAGTAGTAAACACGATCCCGGTAGATGGTCCAGACAACGGAGGAATTGTCATCAATCTTGACGGAACATTTACCTATACACCCAATAGCGGATATTTTGGAGTGGATACGATTGTGGTTCAGATTTGCGACGACGGTACGCCACTACCTGCTATCTGTGTCAACGATACCATTTTCATTACTGTATTGCCATGCTCGGTTGCAAATCCGGTGGCAGATTGCGATGGTGATGGTGTAACGAATGGTGATGAGATTGATCCGGATGGTGACGGAAACCCTGGTCCTAACGGAACAGACCCTTCCAATCCGTGTGATTTGAATATGGCCGATCAAAACTTTGCAACTGTAAGTGCATCTTGGCTTGCTACAGATTGCGACGGTGATGGAGTAACCAACGAAGACGAAGTTGATCCTGATGGTGATGGAACTCCTGGTCCTAATGGAACAGATCCTACCGATCCATGTGATTACAGCGTTGCCGATCAAAACTATGCATCAGTGAATGCAACATGGTTAGCGGCAGATTGCGACGGCGATGGTGTAACGAATGAAGAAGAAGTTGATCCTGACGGCGACGGAACTCCGGGTCCAAATGGAACAGATCCTTCCGATTTGTGTGATTACGATGCGTTGGCTCAAAACTATGCAACGGTAAGCACTTCATGGTTAGCAGCAGATTGCGATGGCGACGGTGTAATCAACGAAGACGAAGTTGATCCTGATGGTGATGGAACTCCTGGTCCTAACGGAACAAATCCATCTAACCCTTGTGATTACGATGTAGCTGCTCAAAACTATGCAACAGTGATTGCATCATGGTTAGCAACAGATTGCGATGGCGATGGTGTAACGAATGAAGACGAAGTTGATCCTGATGGTGATGGAACTCCTGGACCAAATGGAACAGATCCGTCTAACCCATGTGATTTGAATGTAGCAGATCAAAACTTCGCTACCGTTGATCCGACTTGGTTGGCGGCAGATTGCGATGGTGACGGTGTTACCAACGAAGATGAAGTTGATCCCGATGGCGATGGAACTCCTGGTCCGAATGGAACCGATCCTTCCAATCCGTGTGATTATGACGTTGCCGTTCAAAACTACGCTTCTGTAAATGCAACTTGGTTAGCGGCAGATTGCGATGGCGATGGTGTGACGAACGAAGACGAAGTTGATCCTGATGGCGACGGTACGCCAGGTCCGAATGGAACAAATCCTTCCGATCCGTGTGATTATGACGTTGCCGTTCAAAACTACGCTTCTGTAAATGCTACCTGGTTGGCAGCAGATTGTGATGGTGATGGTGTATCGAACGAAGAAGAAGTTGATCCTGATGGTGATGGAACTCCTGGTCCGAATGGAACAGATCCGAATGATCCGTGTGATTACACTGTAGCTAATCAAAACTACGCAACGGTTGACGCAACATGGTTAGCGGCAGATTGCGACGGTGACGGTGTTACAAATGAAGACGAAGTTGATCCTGACGGTGACGGTACTCCTGGCCCGAATGGAACAGATCCGTCTAACCCATGTGATTTGAACGTTGCCGACCAAAATTACGCTACTGTTGATCCGACATGGCTTGCAGGTGATTGCGATGGTGACGGTGTAACGAACGAAGACGAAGTTGATCCGGATGGTGATGGAACACCTGGTCCGAATGGAACAGATCCTTCCAACCCATGTGATTACAGCGAAACAAATCAGAATATAGCTACGGTTGATGCAACCTGGAATGCGTTGGATTGCGACGGCGATGGAACTCCGAACGGAACAGACGGTGAACCGTTGAATCCATGTGTTGATAACGGAACATTGGGCGATGAAGATCTTTCAAATCCGATTTATGCAAATGCCGATTGTGATGGTGACGGTGTAACTAACGGTGATGAAACCGATCCTGATGGCGATGGAACTCCAGGTCCTAACGGAACTGATCCGAATAATCCATGTGATTTTACTACGGTGAACCAAGATTTGTCTACTGTAAGTGCCGGATGGTTAATCCTTGACTGCGACGGTGACGGAGTTACAAACGGTGACGAAGTTGATCCTGATGGCGATGGAACTCCTGGTCCTAACGGAACAAATCCTACCGACCCGTGTGATTACACAGCCGCAGACCAAAATCTTGCTTCTGTAAATGCTGCTTGGAATGCATTGGATTGCGACGGAGATGGAACACCGAACGGAACGGATACCGAACCATTGAATCCTTGTGTTGACAATGGAGTAGTTGGTGATGAGATCTTAACAAACCCAATCTTTGCGAATGCAGATTGCGATGGTGATGGTGTAACCAACGGTGATGAAGTTGATCCTGACGGTGACGGAACTCCTGGGCCAAATGGAACAAACCCGAACGATCCATGCGATTACCTGGCATCGGCTCAAAACTACGCAACGGTTGATACGGCGTGGTTGGCACTTGATTGCGACGGTGACGGTGTAACGAATGGTGATGAAGTTGATCCTGATGGTGATGGAACACCTGGTCCTAACGGAACTGATCCTTCCGATCCGTGTGATTACAACCCTGCCGGTCAGGATGTGAGTACAGTTGATTCGACATGGAATGCGTTGGATTGTGACGGAGACGGACTCACAAATGGTGAAGAGGTCTTGAACGGAAGTGATCCATTGAACGCTTGTAGTCCGAAACCGTGTGATGAATTTGATATTCCGGAAGCATTCTCGCCAGACGGTGATGGTGTCAATGAAACCTTCATCATTAAAGGAATAGAGAACTTCCCAGGAAATAACCTGATCATCTTCAACAGATGGGGGAATGAAGTGTTTAATGTGACCGAATACGATAATTCGTGGGCCGGAACGTCAACCAGTAACTTAAATATAGGTGGCGACCAACTTCCAACGGGAACATACTATTACATTTTCGACACAAAAACCGAACAATACGGTGTGTTGAAAGGATATGTTTACTTGAAACGATAATCGGTTTTAAAGCAATAAAGAGATGAAAAGAATAATTGGATGTTTACTCGTATGGATCGCTTGTGCTAACGGCTTGTGGGCACAGCAAGATCCGCACTTCACGCAGTTTTTCGAAAACACGTTGTTTGTGAATCCGGCGTATGCAGGAAGCAAAGACGTACTGAATGTTACCGGTTTGCACCGTGAGCAGTGGGTAGGTTTTGCCGGAAAACCCGTTTCAAGTACGTTGAGTGTTCACTCACCACTTTCTTACCGTTCGGTAGGATTGGGATTAACCATGGTGAATGATCACAACGGACCGGTTGACCAAACCATGTTTTACGGTGATTTTTCCTATAGCCTTAAGTTTAAGAACAAAGGAAAACTGGCTTTCGGAATCAAAGGTGGGTTTAATTTGGTGAATGTTGGAAGTGCCGCTTTGCAGGCTACCGATCAAAATGACCTGAATTTACTACGCGATGTGCGCAATAACGTGAATCCGAATTTCGGTTTCGGAATTTATTACCACACACCTGTTTGGTTTGTTGGTGTAAGTACGCCGAAATTGCTGGAACAAAGTTATGACGGTTCCAAAACCAATGTAGAGAAACGTCACTACTTTGCAAATGTAGGCGGTGTAATTACGGTCAACAATTCGTGGAAAATCCGTCCGATGACACAAGCCAAATTCACAACCGGCGCACCTTTAAGCCTCGATGTTTCGGTGGCGGGGATTTACAAAGATCGATTCTACATCGGTGGTTTGTATCGCTTAGATGCAGCTTTCGGAGCATTTGTACAATACCAGATTACCTCACAGTTCAAGCTAGGGTTTGCAACCGATTTCGGAACACAGGAAATTCGCAATTACAACTATGGAACCTTTGAAGTAATGGGCTCTTATGATTTTATCTTCAAGAAAACGGGTGTACGTTCACCACGTTATTTCTAACTCATTATCGATCATACAACAAGCATGAAACAACTCGTATCATTGATCCTTTGCCTCTTTGCAGGAACGGTTCTATTCGCTCAAAGCGGAAAACTCAAACGGGCCGATAATTATTACAATACCCTGGCATATGCTTTGGCGGCCGAACAATACGAATCATTGTTGGGATCCGAAGTCGATTCACCGCAATTAAAAGCCAAGCTGGCGCACTGCTATTTCCAAATGGGAAATACGGTAAAATCCGAAACACATTACGCCAGTATGGTCAGTTCCGATCAGGCAAGTAGCGAAGATGTTTACAACTATGCGCAATCGCTGAAAGAAAACGGTAAGTATGCCGAGTCTGACCAGTGGATGAATAAATTCGCCGCAATGAAACAAAATGATGTGCGTGCCACCGAATTTGTGAACCGCCAAAATTACCTTGAACTAATCGAAAAACAAGGAAATCATTTTAGTATCAAATCGCTGATGGTGAATACCGGTGCTACCGATTTCGGAGGATATCCATCAGCTGACCAACAGCATGTTTATTTTGTGACATCGCGCACCGATCGTTCGTTTGTCAACAATGTCTGGACTTGGAAAAACGAGCATTTCCTGGATTTGTATGCCGGAAAAAGTAGCCAGGAACAAGAAATAGCGAATCCTGAATTGATCACACGTCGTGTGAATTCACGTTACCATGAAGGGCCACTTTGTTTTTCGGCTAACGGACTGCGCGTTTATTTTACCCGAAACAACATTTCAAAAGGTAAAAAACGCAACGATCAGCAGGGAATTCAAAACCTGAAATTGTACATGGCCGATGTTCAACCCGACGGAAGCTGGAAAAATGAAACCGAATTTGTTTTGAATTCCCGCGATTATTCGGTTGGTCACCCGAGTTTGTCACCCGATGGAAAGTACCTGTATTTTGCTTCGGATATGCCGGGCGGATTTGGCGGAGCTGATATTTACAGAGTAACTGTAGCAGCTGATGGTTCATTCGGGAAACCTGAAAATTTAGGAAAAGAGATCAATACCGAAGGGCAAGATATGTTTCCGTGGATGAGTCAGGAAGGTTACTTGTTCTTCTCGTCAGACGGGCATGTAGGTTTGGGCGGATTGGATGTATTTGTGATGCTTCCGAATGACAAAGGTGAAATTTCAAAAGTGTTGAATGTTGGAAAGCCGGTCAACTCGCAAAAAGACGATTTCGCGTTGACGATGCTCAATGATAATAAGCAAGGTTATTTTTCATCTAACCGTGATGGTGGTTTGGGGGAAGATGATATTTATGCTTACCAACTTACCAAACCCTTTAAAGTTGACCTGATGGTAGCCGGAATTGCTACTGAAAAAGGAACAGGTGCTATTTTACCTGGCGCTGAAATTAGCTTGCTCAATGATGCAGGAGAAGTGGTTGAAACAACGAAGGCTGATAATGCTGGAGCTTATGCGTTTAACGTAGAACCGGAATTAAACTACCGTATCACCGCAAAACAAACCGATTATTTTGATGATCAGGTGCAATTCAGTACCAAGAATTTACCAGATGGAACCGAAAAAATTCAACAAGATATCGATTTGGAAAAAGATCCTGGATTGGCCTTGTATGCATTGGTGACAGATGGAGCAAGCAAAGCTCCGTTGTCGGGAGTGAAACTGACAATTGTTGACAATGCCAACAAAACGCCGTTCATCGATCAATTAACGGGTGAAACGGGTGATGCCTTGAAAGGATTAACAGATAAAAAAGTCGGAGATCAATTGTCTTATACCATTACCTTGTCAAAAGAAGGATATTTATCAAAAACCATTCAGTTTACAACGCAAATCACGCAGCCTGGCGTCATTAATGTGCATGAGAAATTGGATTTGACATTGGATAAAATCGAAGTGGGATTAGATTTGGCTACTTTAATTGACATCAAACCTATCTACTTCGATTACGCGAAATTCAATATCCGTAAAGACGCGGCGGTTGAATTGGAGAAAATTGTGAAAGTCATGAACGACTATCCTACAATGGAAATAGAACTCGGCTCACACACCGATTGCCGCGGTTCCATTGCCTCAAACGAATCTCTTTCCGATAAACGTGCCAAAGCATCGGCAGCATACATTAAAAGTAAAATCAAGAATCCTGAACGCATTTACGGAAAAGGATACGGCGAAGCGAAACTGAAAAACGACTGCGGTTGCGAAGGACCTGTGAAATCTACTTGTTCTGAAGAAGCGCACCAAGAGAACAGACGCACCGAGTTTATTATCATTAAAATGTAGTAGCGCTATTGATTTTAATGGTTAAAGGAGGCTTCGGTCTCCTTTTCTTTTGGAATGAACAATCAATTTTGTTTTGCCGACTCTCGATTTAGATAGTGTCTGACTCCAAAACGAGCACTTTGGGCAATTGTTCCTGCAACGAAAGTGCAATCATTCGCGTAGCGATTTTATCCACATAAATACCTCTGTATTTACGCCATTTCCCAACAAATAGAAAACCCAACCCTTTCATCAACACACTTGCAAATTTCTCACCCAATCTAAATTCCTTTCGATTTCCCATCAAGAAAGAAGGTCGAAGGATAATCGTACTCTCAAATCCGAAAGCCAAACAATCCCGCTCCATATCGCCTTTGGTGCGAAGGTAGAAATTGCTTGTTGTCACCGAAGCCCCGATAGAAGAGATCACAATCAATCGTGGAATTCCCATGATGAAGCATTGCTCGGCAAAATCCACTACATAATCGTGATCAATACGGTATTGGCGTTCTTTGCTTCCGGCTGTTTTGAGTGTAGTTCCCAAGCAACAAAAGGCACAATCAGCCGTCACGTTTGGCAATTGATCTGCTAAATGTTCAAAGTCCACAACATGTTCCGTTACCTTTTCCGTTGACCAATTCCCTGGTTTTCGCACCAAACAATGAATTTCATCGTATCCGGAATGCACAATCAGCTGTTCAACCAACGCATTTCCGATTAATCCTGTACCACCTGTAATGAGTGCTTTTTTCATATCGTTAAAGTTAATTGCTTTTTTGATGCGATTTTTTTGAATTTTATTTTTCAAGATAAATAGCTTAAAATCAATTCTAAAATCGATAATAACCGTTTACAAACGAAAAACTATCGACAGTAATTGAATTTTAACCGAATCTGATTTTGAGACCATCACAACTTTGCATCGTCAATCAGTTACAACTACTGATCGTAACAAAACAAATTATTTACAAACGTTTAAAACACAAACAGTATGAACACATTACGTAACAAAGTAAGCTTGATCGGTCGCCTTGGTGGACAACCTGAAATCACGAAATTCGAATCCGGATCACAAATTGCCCGAATGAGCATTGCAACCCGTGAACCGTACAAGGATAAAAACGGAGAGTGGGTAGATAACACACAATGGCACAATGTGGTTGCCTGGGGAAAACAAGTAGATCGAATTGCCAAAGTGTTGGAAAAAGGAATGGAGGTGATGGTAGAAGGTCGCTTGGTGAATAAATCGTACGAAACAAAAGCAGGTGAAAAACGCTTCAGTACCGAGATTGAAATGAGTGAATTTTTAGTGTTGACTACAAAAACAACAAAATAGTAATCCGCCATTATTATGAATAATCACGCAATCACTACACAGCAATTTCACATGAATCACGTAAATCTCATTGGTAAAATGACTTCCGAACCACGAATTGCAGAATTGCCCGGAGGAAGAAAAGTCGCCCAATTTTCACTTTCAACCAATGAGTCGTATCTCGACGAAGACGGGAATGTGTGTGTCAGACAAAACTGGCACCGCATGACCGCCTGGGGCAGATGGGTAAGTGTACTGGAAGAATTGTGTACCAAGGGCGCTAATTTGGCGATTGAAGGAAAACTGGTATCGCGGTTTTATCGCCTTGAAAATGGCAAGCGCCAAATGATTTCCGAGATAGAAGTAAACGATTTGATCATATTATAAGAAGAAGTAATGAGTGCTATTCGAAATCAGGTAACAATTGTAGGTGACTTTGGCAAGAATCCGTTGGTCACGGTTTTTGAGAGTGGTGCCATGGTGACACGTTTTTCCGTGAGTACAGAGAATGAAAAGACAAAACGGTTAAGTTCCCGCATTCATCGGTTCAGTATGTTTGCCTGGGGTACAACGGCTGAGTTTGTGAACAAACACTGTAGAACGGGAAAACGCGTTGCTGTGACAGGTAAACTGGTCAATAGAACCTATGTAAATGCGGAAGGAATTCCGAGGAAAGTAACAGAAGTAGAAGTCCGTCAGGTGGTGATTTTAAAATCATAGGCGGTATGCAGTAAAAAGAAGCGAGGTGCTCCCATAACTCGCTTCTTTTTTACATTTTGATCGGTATAAAAAAGATGTAAAGAAAATAACCTAACAAAATTTAACGAATGTAACCAAACAAAACTCGTTGACTTATCTCCATTCATAATATCTTCGTGCCGATGTTACCAAATCACTATTTTGAATTAAGCAATCATCGTACTATTGTACTATTAAAACTTAGACCCTTGAAACAACGCTTACTTTTTGTTCTATTACTCATGTGCTCTTCGTCGTTTGCACAGCGAATGACGGTTTCGGGAACAGTAATTGACACCAACTTTAATCAGCCTGTAAACAACGCCATTGTGATGGCGATGCGTGTGAGTGATTCCACTTTATTGGACTTCAAGCGAACAGACAGAAACGGATCATTTGCGTTTTCGCTTCCATTGGATACCATTCAATTGGTTATTCGTCATCCGCTATACGGCGATTTTACTTCGTACTTTTTCGGAAGTCCTGAAAACAATTCCTTTGAATTGAAAGAAATTCCAATGCCGGATAAAGCCACAGGATTGGGAGAAGTGGTGATTTATGCCAATAAAAACCCTGTTTATTACCGTGGAGATACATTGGTGTTCGTTGCAGATTCCTTCAAAGTAAAGGAAAACGCTGTGGTCGAAGATCTTATCCGTAAACTTCCCGGAATGAAGATCGATGAGGATGGAAAAATCACATCTCAGGGTAAAGAAATCGGACAAGTATTGGTAGATGGAGACGAGTTTTTCGGAAACGATCCAACCATTGCTACCAAAAACCTAGCTGCCGATGGTGTGAAAACCGTAGAGGTTTATGAAAAAGACAGCGAGGATGGTAGCGATGAAAAAATTCAGGTACTCGATCTCAAGCTCAAGGAAGAAGCCAAGAAGGGCTACTTCGGAAAGGTCAATCTTGCAGGAGGACTCGACAAGTTTATTCCAAGTAACAAAGGGTTTTACGAAGGAGATTTATTGCTCAATAAATACAACAACAAACAGAAAATTGCAGTCTACGCATTAGGTTCTAATACACCGAAAGCCGATTTGAATTTCCGTGATTTGTTTAAATTCGGTTTTGAAGACGGAATGAATTGGGGTAATGAATCCGATGACCCGGATTATTCGAGCACTTCCGGATCGGTGAATACTGATGAAGGGATTCCTCAGACTTTTAAAGCTGGTTTTTACCTTGATCAAAAATTGTGGAAAGGTGGGAAAGTAAGAATCAATTATTCTTACGCCGACAACCAAATTACGACTGTTGGAAATAGCCGCTCTCAGTACAACCTAACGGATACAACCTATTTTACCGATGTTGCTTCCGCTAAGAAAGAACACTACAAGCAACACAGTATTGGTATTAAATATACTCAACAACTTGATTCGTCTTCCCGTCTTGAATTTGAACCGAAATTGACGATTAATCAATCGAATCAAACATCGTTGTCGCGCACCGATTTTAGAGCGTTCAACGATTCATTGTCACGTTATACTTCGATTGATAATTCTTCTGTTGCAGAAGGATTAGGAATGAATACGACACTTCGTTATTACAAAGACTTTAAGAAGAAAAACAGAAAGTTAACAGCCCGTTATAATATCGCAACCGATAATAATAGCTCAGATGGATCATTGTTGACGGAAGATATTGATGCCGGATCGCAAGTCGTAAATTCAAGTTTCGACCAGAAGAAAGAAAATCGTTACGAGAGTATTTCTCAAACGGGATACATCAACTATGTTGAGCCGATTCGCAAGAAATTCAAAGCTGAATTCGACTACGAGTTTTACGATAATCACAACGATCAACGTAAGACAACGTTGAACCCGTTAAACGGTTCTTACACCGATATCGATTCGTTGTTTTCCAATCAATTCTCCACAGATAGACAACAGCACAGAGTGGGGGCGTTTGGTATTTTCGAGAATGCAAAAGCACGCGTTTCTGTAGGTGCACGTGTTCGTACAATCGGAATTGATAATCGTAATCTGTTTGCAGATACAATCATCAATCAAGGATTAACCAACGTACTTCCTCGTGTAATCTTAACATTCAAGTTCACGCAGTCGAGCCGTTTGAGAGTGCAATACAATACGAATTCGAATTTACCATCGGTGACTCAATTGCAGCCGGTAAGAGATAATTCCAATCCGAATTTTGTGCAAATCGGTAACGCAGACTTAAAACCGAATTACACCCACACGATTACCGCGAATTATAACATGTGGAAAGGTCTTTCAGGGTTTTACATCTATTCCGGAATGTATTATACACGCCAAAAAGATGCGTTCAGTACCTCAACAACATACGATGCTTTCGGTAGAACGTTATCGCAAGCAATCAATGTAGATCATTCCGACTTCGGATCCGTTTGGGGTGGGGCAGGTATTCCGATCGAGAAAGTAAAAGATTTGCGTTTGGATATCAACATGAACGGGAATTTCTCATCTACGGAGAATTACATTAACCTTGAACAAAACTTATCCAGAAATTTGGGTATAGGATCAGGATTGGATATTAATTATAACGGTGATTCTTTGATGTTGGGAATAGGCGCTAGTTTTGATTACAATGCACCAAGTAACTCGTTGAGCACGTTTAGTAACCAACCATACACGAATTACAATTTCAAAGCAGATGTGAGTTGGACATTGCCTCACCGTTGGTTTATCAATACAGACGCAACGTATACGGTCAATACCGGAAGAACCAATAGCTATAACCTGAATTATGTGATTTGGAATGCGTCTATTCAACG
>JBILJP010000100.1:0-13735 GCA_044377135.1 Fluviicola sp. | reverse complement strand
AATCGGTCCGCCGGGAGCAGGAAAATCGATGTTAGCCAAGCGTTTACCTACAATCTTACCTCCTATGAGTTTGGAAGAATCATTGGAAACCACCAAAATTCATTCCGTTGCCGGGAAAATCGGGAAACGTGTCGGGCTGATAACCCAACGTCCTTTCCGAAAACCGCATCATACAATAAGTGATGTGGCGTTGGTGGGCGGAGGAACCTATCCGCAACCGGGTGAAATTTCGCTGGCACACAACGGCGTCTTGTTTTTAGACGAACTCCCAGAATACAAAAGGCAAGTTTTGGAAGTCATGCGTCAGCCGTTGGAAGACAGAACCGTTACCATTTCCAGAGCTCGTTTCACAGTTGACTATCCCGCCGGAATCATGTTGATTGCCGCCATGAATCCTTGTCCCTGCGGTTACCACAATCACCCGGAAAAAGACTGTGTTTGTGGTCCTGGTGTGGTGCAGAAATACCTCAACCGCATCTCGGGTCCGTTACTGGATCGCATTGATCTTCATGTGGAAGTAACTCCCGTTTCGTTCGATGATCTGGCATATGATATTCCTTCGGAAGGAAGCGGTGAAATTCGCCAACGTGTCATGCAAACGCGATTGATCCAATTGAATCGATTCAAGGAACACACCGGGATTCATTGCAATGCTCAAATGGAGCGTGTTGATCTGGAGCGTTTTTGTGCAATCGATGATGCTTGCCGTCAATTATTGAAACACGCTATGGATCGGTTAGGGCTTTCAGCCAGAGCTTACGATCGGATCCTCAAGGTAGCCCGAACGATTGCCGACTTGGAACAAGCACCAACCATTCAAACCGGCCATATTTCCGAGGCCATTCAATTGCGTAGCTTGGATAGGGAAACATGGGCGGGATAAATCATCAATTAACTCAATCACACATGGAAACACTTATCCCTAACGAAACAATTGTACAGAAAATCATCGTGATTCGCCAACAAAAAATCATGCTCGACAGCGATTTGGCTCAACTATACCGTGTCGAAACTAAGTATTTGAAACGGCAGGTAAAACGCAACCTCGAACGTTTTCCGGATGATTTTATGTTTGAACTAACACCCGAAGAAATAGAAAACTTGAGGTGCCAAATTGGCACCTCAAGTTGGGGCGGATCGCGTTACACACCAATGGCGTTTACCGAACAAGGAGTTGCGATGCTATCAAGTGTATTGAACAGCGGCATTGCTATTCAGGTTAATATTCAGATTATTCGTGTATTCTCAGGAATGCGCGAACTACTTTCCAGCCAGCATGAATTGCTAAAGAAAGTGAACGAACTGGAAGACCGGATGGCCGATCATGATGAAAAAATAATGACGGTATTTGAATGCATGAAAGAATTACTTCGTGAATCGATTGTAGACCGACCTACTATTGGGTTTAAGCAACAGAAAACACACAAAAAACAATAACTAGTCCCAACTAAACTGCTAAACTTCATTGGGACTAGTTAATTGTTTCTGAATTATTTTTTCGAGATCATTAGTTTTTCAATATATACTTGTTGGTCTGCTTTCACCTCCACGATAATAAATCCGGTAGAAACAGAACTTGGTAATTGGATCGTTAATTCATCTGTTTGCCCCAGTCTTGTGAAGCTATTTGTTCCGATTATTTTACCATCCATAGTTTTTAATGTAACCTCAACGTTTCCGTCAACCGGCGCTGTAAATTTCAGTTGAAATTGATCATTCGTTGGATTTGGATAGAGCTGCAATTGTTGCTGAGAAATCGCCCCTTCCTGGTTGGCATCACTTGATTTGTGACCAAAAGGATAACAATCAGTGTAGAAGAATTCACGACAATATTTCTCTTCGCATTTATCGCCATTCGTTCCAATACCCACAACTACCATGCAAATAGAATATGCCTGATTTACATCAAACTGGAAAATAAAGTTTTGCCCTGAATATACCGGAGAACCATTTACAAACCATATGATTTCGTCAATGTTTACGCAAGAAGAACCAGAGAAACCAGTAAATAGAAACTTGCAACTGCCTATTTTAGTCATCGTGTAAATCGGGTCCAATTTACAATCGCATTTACCATCGCATTTTACATCAATCTTATCACAGAACTTCTCTTCACAAAGAATATCTCCTTTTTCATTCCGTACAATAACTTTTAAACACACTTCATAGCTACCTGCAGAACTGTAAACATGACCTGCTGTTTGTCCCATAGAAGTTGTTCCATCGCCGAAATTCCACAGATATTCTACAAATTGCAAACAATTCGGTCCTCCTGAGATTCCTTCAAAGGTGTATAGACAATCTTTCTCATCTAAAGTGTAGTGAAACTCTGGTTTTAATTTACAATCGCAGTCACCTACACAATCTACTTTTATTTCTTCGCAGTACGTTTCTTCACACATCACATCGCCTTCATTGTTACGCACAATTACGGTAAGACAAACATTAAACGTACCTGCCACAGTAAAAACATGATCTGGTGTTGGTCCGGTGGCCGTTGTTCCATCACCAAAATTCCAGTTATATTCTACATTCGTTAAACAACCAGGTCCGCCAGTAGCTCCTTCAAAAGAGTAAACGCACGTTATTTTATCAAGACTGTATTTGAATTCCGGTTTTAGCTTGCAATCACAAGGAGGCGTGCAGTTCGTTTCTATGTTTTGACAAATCTGTGATGAACATTGCTGATTATTGGCTAAAGCAGTTACTGTTAAACAAACCGTGTGTAGACCTGAAGTTGGGAAAGCATAGGTTATTGTACTGGTTCCATTAACAGGCACACCATCAAACAACCATGTATACGTTACATTGGTCAAACAAGAACTACCGCCATGTTGTGCATTAAAGGTAATTTCACAATCATTCGTAATAGGTCCGTAAGTGAATGACGGATTTAAGGTGCAATTACAAGACGAACAGTATTCTGTAATCACTTTTGTAGAGGTTGAAGTACAACCAGTAGCCAAATCTGTCACAGTTAATGTTACTGTTCCTGGTAAAGATGTCCAAATCACTGTAACATCGGATTGATTGTCGAGACCGGAAATTCCACCACCCGAAATTGTCCAATGAGCTGTTTGACCCGGTTGTAAATTTGTGGCGTAATTACCTGTAGCATTACTTGACAGGCAAATGGTTGATGCCCCGGTGATCGCAGAAGATGTTCCTATTTGAACGGTTAAAGTAATCGTGGTTCCGCCTCCAGTCACCGAAATGGTATATAATCCGGGGCCGGAGAACACATGTGTAGGATTTTGCAAGGTGGATACATTCGATGCTCCTGAAGCTGGGTCACCAAAATTCCAACTAAACGTGTTAGAACAAAGTCCTGAATTGAATGAGTATACTAAACAACTGATTCGTGTTGCGGTAATCGAATCAGAATACACAGAATTACCGGTTGCATCAATCAAATTCGGCATACTGTGCGACAAGGTTGTTTGCATTAACGGACCTGTCGGAGTGTAGAAACAAGCATTCGGATTGGATATGGTGCTTCTTACATTCGGTTGATGAACTACCTGCACATAAGTTGTTCCACTTGAAAGATATAATTTATCATCAGGACCAAGCTGCATTTCACACGCATAAGAAGCTGAATTTGACACAATAATTCCTGAAGCTGCCGGTGCTGGGTCAGTCAAATCATATTGGTACAAATTACTACTACTCCAACCACTACAATACAACAACTTTGAATCAGGGCTAAAGGAGAATCCATACGTTTTAAAATTATTCAGTAGGAGTTGACTAGACAAGGTTCCTGTATACGGATTGAAATCAAAAACGGCTAATCCGGAAGCTTCAAGCGAACCATTTGTACCCGATCCGACGGCAATTTTCAATCCATCACGCGATGCTTCAAGCGATTGCTGTGAAGTGGCAAAAGGAGATAAGGTTTCTGAATGAAAAGCCAAACCTGCTGTGGTGAGACTAAAAATAGTGATATACCCCTGATTACCTTTTTTTCCGGTTGTAAGAATCCAATAACCGTTGCACGATTTTACAGCTGTAATTCCTTCACCACCCATCATAGCCGAATTGTGGCCGAGTTGATACCCCAATGCCAAAGGTGGTGTAATTGGAACATTCCAACTGGCCGTTGTTGCAGCCAATCCAGCGTTGATTTGTACGATACTATATCTGAAACCATTGCTGTCTGGCTCTGTATTGGTCATTCCAGCAGTGTAATGTCCCTGATCTTTTGTGAACAGATAATATTGATTTGCATTTGCAGGATTGGGAACAATCAATGCTCCTCGGTGAGCTGAAGCATTTGATTTCAGCAGGTTACCAACATTAATATTGGCATGATTCACATCCCAAACTTCCGTACCATTTGTGTAAAACAACAAATTACCCTGTGAGTTACTTTGTACCGCATCGGCCTCATCGATATAATTATTATTAACGTAAGACGCATTGCTGTAAACAGGAGCTCCTGAACTAAAATTCATCCCCCCCCTTTGACCATAATACCAATTTCCCTGATCCGCATTCAATGGTGCGCACGCATTCACAAATACCATTCGGGTTGATGAAACCGAATTTACTCCGTTGTCAATGGTCAATACAACATTCGCAGGTTGATAAACACTTGTGTAGGTATGTGAAGTTGTTACCCCGCTACCAGTTGTTCCATCACCGAAATCCCACGTATAAGTTGCTCCGGGACTTGAAATGGCCGTGAAATTTATACTTGTGTTGATACATGGACTAAAATTGCTAACCGTGAAATCGGAAAGAAGTCCGCCATTACAACTAACGCCTGTATAGGTTAAATTACCTGAACTGACTAAGTTGGAACGAAACAAATTGATTTCGGCAATCATCCGGTCGTTCTGACCGTTAGTGAAACCGGTCATACAACTTTCGGAAACGTAATCCATGTAATTATGGATGTCATCCGGTAAATTAGGACTTTCGCTACAGGTGTTCCACGTACTTACCGGACAACCAGAATTTGGCGCATTTACAGGCGGAGTATCACATACCTTGTCACCTGAGGTAGCACAATCGGATACCGACATGCCTTGACATCCACCGTTAAACGTGTGATAAAGTCCCAAATAATGCCCCACTTCATGAACCAATATTCGACCTAACTGACTGTACGACTCAAGTGTACTGCAAGAACATGTAGCAACATCTCCAAAAGCATCATAAGACATCACAATACCATCAGTTGCACTGACCGCAAATTCAGGCAGCATGGAATAACCCAGTATTTTTTGTCCCGGAGGCAAGGTATTTGACGTAATTCCTTTCACCACCCAAATTCTTAAATATTGGTCGGCTGGTAAAGTGCTGGAAATTGCTGTTAAGGCTACTTGTTGAGAAACATTATGATTGGTCAAAACGGAACTCCCGTAATGGAAGATCCCCGGAGTAGCACTTGTAATTCCTGCCGGAGTACTGATGGAAGTTAAATTTTGTACTCCTTTTTTAGTGGCTAAACAAAATTGAATTCCATAATCTTCATAATAGTTGTTTAATGCATCAATTTGACTCATCACCTGCAAATCTGTGATATTCTCCGGTCCGTATTCGTGTACAACGTAAACAACAACAGGAATGATCAAATTGGCACTGAGTGTTTTTTCAGTTCCTCCGCCATTGTTTTTATGTTTTTCATGAATAAAATCGTTGATCAACAAATCCCGTTCATTCATTCGCTCTAAAACGGCCGGATTCTTTTTGATTTGATCCAACATGAGCTCATCAAAATAACATTGGGTTGAGGATTGTTTGTTTAATTGCTGTCCCTGAGCTACAAAAATGTTCAGGACAATCAATACGGACAGGTACATCCACTTGAGTGATAGTGCTTTCATAGTGTGCGTTTTAATTGTTTTTAATTCAATTACTTTTTTACGCAAGAAATGACTTCAAAAAAACCAGTCAACGAAATGATTATCCAACACAGATGTATCGGAAAATCACAGATGAACTAAGTTGTATATCATTCCGGAGTAGATGTTACTCCTGTGCGAGTTTATTCTTATTCAATAGCGATTAATAGTGAACAAGTTTAGGCAAAAAATCACTTGCAGAATCACTTTGATGTAAATATAAACAGCAGCGAATAAAAACGACCAAATACCAACAAATGGCCCCTTAATCTTACATAAACGAATAAAACACTCAGTAAAACGCCTTGGTAATGAGATCTGGAATAGTCAATCCCTCTACAACGTATTGCTCCAACTGTTTGTTTTTAGGGTTAATAACCAAACATCCGTCACAGTAATCGAGGCACAATTCCAAATCGTGCGAAGCCAGCAAAATCATTTTCTGTTGCTCCTGCGCGATGGTTTTCAGCAGTTGCATGATGGCCCTTTTGTTGGGATAATCCAAAAAAGAAGTTGGTTCATCGAGTAAAATAATAGCTGTTTCCTGAATAAGTGCGCGAGCTATACTTGCACGTTGACGTTCACCATCGCTTAGTGTAACAGTAGATTGATGAAGCAACTGTTCCAATTGCAATTGTTCCACTACCCGATTCACAACAGCCTTATCGTCATCGGTAAGTAATCCTTGAAAACCGGTGTGCGGAAAACGCCCCAAATCGAGGTATTCTTGCGTGGAAAGGTATTCTGAACCGTGAAAACGACTTTCTACCAAGGCCACCAACAATGCACGTTCGCGCAATGTACGATCGGCAAGCGGATAGTTATTCAATCGGATCTCACCTCCTGCGTAAGTCCCCAATGCAATGGCATCCAATAAAGTTGATTTACCGGCTCCGTTTGCCCCTATAAGCGCATACATTTTTCCGGGATGCAAGGTAACCTCATCAATGGAATAGAGCGTTTTGGCCCGACCTATGTTTACCTGTCGCATCTCAAGCATGGCGCATCTTTTTTAACAATAACGCCACCGCTACCGGAGCTCCAATGAGGGAAGTGAGGCTATTGATTGGTAAAACAATGTAGGGTTCCAAGACAACAATCAGTAAATCGCAGAGCAACATGAAACCAGCGCCGATAATGATTGTTCCAACCAGAAGCACACGGTGATTGGCCGTCTTGTAGAAAATTTTCACGATGTTGGGAACGATCAATCCCACGAATGCAATCGGTCCGCAAAAAGCCGTAACGAGGCCTGTCAAGACAGAAACAACGGTTAAAATTTGCCATTGAGATCTGCGCAGATGAACCCCGAGTACAGTGGCCTGGCGTTCACCAAGAACCAAACCATTGAGTGGTTTTATCAGAAAAAAAGTGGCCGCAATTCCCAATAAACTAATCGTAAGTACTACAGGCAATTGACTCAAATTTACTTGTTGCAGCGATCCAAAGCTCCAGAGGGTAAAGGCTTTCAACGCATTCGGATCAGATTTGGAAAGTAAAATTCCGGTAACCGCAGAAACAAAGGTTCCGAGCATCATCCCGACCAATAACAGCGAAACCTGCGATTTTACGCGACTCGCCATTAATAAGATAATGAGTCCGAATAAAAGCGAACCGGCAGCTGAAGCAACCGTAATACTCAAATCCAATACAGTTCCGGAAAGGTATCCTGCCGCCAAAATTGTAAGTGCTACAAATAAATGAGCGCCTGAAGTTAGTCCAAGAATAGACGGACCGGCCAGAGGATTATTCAAAAGCGTTTGTAATAACAATCCGCAAACAGAAAGTGAAGCACCGGCAACCAACGCAATTACCAAACGCGGTATACGAAATTCGGTGAGCAAAATATATTGGAACTTTTCCTTCCCCACTGCTGGAAAAAACGACTCAAACCAGTGTTCTTCCTGATGCGGAAAGCCGAGCGTAAGCACAACCAATGCAACTAAAAAAAACAACAGAAATACATGAAGTCGTTTCATTGCAATTAACGTTCGAGTTGCTTGTAAAAATGCAGTTTACTTCCTTTTTGCTGACCACAAATGATCGCCAAATCGTATAAAACCCAATGCGGATTAGCCGCGCCCATTTCCCAGAAATAATTACTGTTGTGGGTATAACAATATACTTTTCCTTTAGTAAAAGCAGTAAACAAACCGTATTTCTGTTGTTGTTTCAATAAATCAGGAAGTGAAGTTGCCCCTGCATTGATCCACAATTTTGTTGCTTGCTGGTCTTTGAACACTTGTTCCAACGTACGCTCACAACTGCCCGTTCCTTTGATATTTTTATACAAATAATCGGCTCCGGCATCGTTTAACAATTGTGCCATATAACTTTCACCCGCAGGTGCAAACCAACTTTCGCCAATCAATGATCCTACCAGAACTTTAGGACGTTGTTTCACGTTTTGCAACTTCTTTTTCGTCTCGTTATACGTTTTCTCAACTGTTGCAAAATAAGCCATTGCTTGTTGTTCTTTACCTGTCAAAAAACCAAAGACTTTAATCCATTCTGCTTTCCCAAGCGGATGTTCTTCTCGCCAATCGTAATCAGCTAATGCTAATACATCCAATTGTTTCAGCTTATCTTCATTGGGAAAACCTTTTCCGAATCCACTGTAAACAACCACCGAAATTTCGTTTCCAAGCAATTGCTCCGGCGTTATCGCTGTTTCATCAGAGAAACCTACAATTTCACCGGCATTGATTCCGTTGATAATCTGTTTATTTGAAATAAAGTTCTTATCTGTTGCTCCTTTCACACAATCAAGTGCGTCAATGGCATCCAACATCCCGATATGTGTTGTTGACAAAACCGCCATGCGTTTCACGGGCACTTCCAGTTGATCCATTCCTGCAGGAGCAAATGATTTATCCGCTTTCTTCACCAACGCATATTCACGCTCTACCTTTCCAGTTTCTGGTTGCAGAATGCTCAGTACGGTATAATGTTCGTGTTGAGCGAGTTTAAAATGTTTGGCATAGCGAACCTCAACGGCTTTGTCAATTTGGTTGCTCTTTTCAGAAGGTTGCGCGCATTTCACCAAGAAAAAACACAGCATTATCAATCCAAGTATTCTCATAATTCTTTTTTCCCCCATTGTAACATTACTGCAGCCAATTGTTGTTGATCCGCATTTCCTTGTTTCAAATCGGCAACTATCCGTTGAAAATCTTCTTCAGTCCTGTTTTGCGACAGCTTAAACGCCACCTCTGTTTTAAAAACTGTTAACCGAAACCCTATAATTTCAGTCATGTAAGCATTCAACATATCATGCGGCAATTCATTCATCCGAATGGGATGTAACCGATTGGATTCATAAAGATTTACCGTTTCACTCAAATGCACTTTTAATTCTTCGGGTGAAAGCGGATCAATCAATCCGGATAGATGTGCCGTTTGGTAATTGTAAGTCGGAACGTTGACGTGTCCGTATACACTAGACGATACATAACCGTGCGCACCGTTGATGACTATTGTTGCCGAGCGTCCGTTACTGATATTCTCAGCCATTGGATTTGCTCTTGCTAAATGTCCTTCAACCAAAATACGCTCTTTTTCGAAACGTATTAAAAACGGTAAGTGCGTGATGACCGGAAAACCGTCAGGTCCATTTAAGACTAACATACCAAAGGAGTGCTGTTCTAAAAAACCGCGAATAATCGATTGGTCCGTTACTTGAAATGCCTCCGGTACATACATATGGCAAATATAAGTGTATCGCGCAAATCTCAGCCCAAGTAAGGGTTACAAATCGGTGAATCACCAAGACAAAGCGCTCATTGGATTAACTTTCATCTGTCTACCGACCGAAAAAACGTACCTTTGCTAAAATTACACACATGCGTTTTGAAGAATACCCGATACATGATTTGATCAAGCAGCAACTCGCCTATCTGGGTTTCAAACGCCCAACCGATATTCAGTTCAAAGCCATTCAACCCATCATGAAAGGGGAAGATGTGTTTGCCATCGCACAAACAGGAACCGGAAAAACGGCGGCTTTTGTAATTCCTATCCTAAACGATTTGATGAAACACAAAGCCCATTCAAAAGCTCCTCGTTGCCTGGTACTTGCACCAACGCGTGAATTGGCTCATCAGATTACGGAGGTTTTTCGTGAAATCGGTAAAAAAACAGATGTTCGCATTGCGTCTGTAATGGGCGGTGTAGAGCAGGAAAATCAAATTCAGCAATTGCGTAAAGGTGTTGATGTAATTGTAGCAACTCCCGGACGGGTTTTCGACTTAAGATCGCAAGGTTTTTTGGTGCTCGACGAATTGCGTTACCTGGTACTTGATGAAGCCGACCGCATGCTGGACCTTGGTTTTGATGAAGATATCAAAGCCATTCACAAACTCTCGCCTAAGAAGAACCGACAAACCTTGTTTTTCTCGGCAACCATCACAAAAAAGATCAAATCGTTGGCTTATGACGTGGTACGTGAAGCCATTCGCATCCAGATTTCGCCAAAAGACCTGATTACAAAAAATGTGGATCATGCGTTCATTACGGTTGAAATGGATGATAAACGTTTCTTTTTGGAGAACATGATTCAGGAATATCCCGACTATAAATTTGTGGTTTTTGTACGAACGAAAGTTCGTTGCGAGCGCGTTGTGGCAGCAATGGAACGTGTTGGTATTAAGAGCGAAGCCTTGCATGGTGGAAAAGAACAACAAGATCGTTTTGATATTTTGAATCGATTCCGCAATGGCGAAAATAAAGTATTGGTAACAACAGATGTTGCGGCTCGCGGAATTGATATTCCGGGGGTTGATTATGTGATCAATTACGACATTCCTGACATGGAAGAACAATACGTTCACCGTGTAGGAAGAACCGGACGAGGAACGAATAAAGGTCAGGCTTTGGCGTTTTGCAGTCCGGAAGAACGTCCGTTATTGGATGCCATTCAAGTTTATATTGAAACGGAGATTGAAGAATTGGAAATCAACAAACACGATTACAAAGCTATTTTGGAAGATACGGAAGATGTAACATACAATTGGCAAAAACTGCTCGATCAAGCGAATGAGGAAGACGGTACTTCGGATAAGTGGTGAAAAAACGTTTTTATTAAGTTGAAAAAACGTTCGTAATATTGCGAAATCACAAGCGTTTATTTGATATGCCAATTTGCAATATTACGAACGGATATCTATCTGAAAAACGACTGTTTATTTGCATAAAAAAAGCCGCTTCAACGTGAAACGGCCTTAAAACTAAGTAGTAGTAAATTACCTGTTTTTATTTCATAAAGGCTTTTCTGTAAACCGTAGCTTCACCATTCACAACCAATAAATACGAACCTTGTTTCAATGCATCTACATTCAATTGGAATGAATTAGCACCTTCCTGAGCTGATACTTCTTGCGAGTACAACTGTTTGCCCGACATATCTACAATTGAAAGCGAATATGCCGCTTTTTTGGTTGCATTCAAACTCACATTCAACTGGTCTTTTGCCGGATTCGGAGAAAGTATCACATCTGAAAAATCGGATTCGGATTGAATGGCGATTATTCCCAAATCGGTTACATCACCGTCATTATCTACTTGCTTCAAACGGTAGTAGTTGGTTTCCATGCGATCAAAATCGGCATCATAAATCACATATTCATTCACAACAGCGCCAGATTTGCTGAAGTCTTTGGCAATTGCAATCCATTCCTCGCCTACTTTTCGTTCTACAACATAATAATCGCTGTTTATTTCTTCTTCAGTTGACCAACTGATTTTATTCACACCGTTCTCTTGCACACCGTTTAGACCAAGCAATGTTACAGGTAAAGACACCGGAACACAACTCAACCCCACGTTACCCGTAAAGTCTAATGTAAACGGAGAAGTTGTGGACGAGAAATTATCAATCAACATGACCACAATATCACCTACTGCACACGTGATTCCCTGCACCCAATTGTCTCCTGATGAATCTTCGGTAGCATCAACAGCACCTGATCCTAAACCAGTATCATAACTACCTGCAAGACCTGACCCCGCAGCAAAAGAACATCTTGTTGGAGTTGCGGTTGGCGGACACGTTTGACCTACACCTCCCGGATATCTCCAAACAGCAAAATCATAATCATCCGATCCGTTATTCGGTGAAACATTGAATTCTAGTAATCCGGCAGTTGTAACCACCATAAAATACCAGTTCGCTTCATTCTCACCATACAAACAACCTTCATTGGTTGTATTCAAATCAACAACGCTTCCTGAACCGTTACTGGCTCCACTAAGAGTTGCATCCGAACACAATTGGTTCGCTGTATTACAATCCTGATTCGCATCTGGCGGTACAGGTTCGCTGAAACACATGGTAAATGTTCCGGAAACATCATTGCCATATTCCCAAACACGAACGTAAAGCGTTGTTCCCGGGGTTAAACCTGAAAGCGCAAGACTTGCCATCAATCCATTTCCGCTGTCATCATCACAACCGATTTCAGTCAATGAACCACAAGCTCCGGAGTAAACTGCAATTCCGTTATCGGTAATTGTAGCCGGCGAAGCATAATCGGTGGCAAACGTAATATTACCAGATGCAGGAACAACTACAGAATACCATGTATCTCCACCCGAATATCCGAAAGTACAGCTTGGCACAGCAGGCCCTGAAGTAGCCGTAGCACCAACATTTGTGGCTGTAGTTGGAGTACAAGCACCATTCGCACCAACAGGAACTGCAATAGCTGAACAAGGGTTATCATTAACCGGAGGATCGGCAATACCTGTTAAACAAAATGAACTTGATGAAGTATTTCCGTTGTATGATAACATCCGTACATAGTAAGTACCATTCGGCAAATTATACAATGTCTCGGTTTCAGGATTATTACTTGCCGCATCATTATCACAATCTAAAATGGTTCCCGTCCAGTTGGTCGTATTACACACTGTAGTCGCACTTAGAATTTGGAAGCCGACATTACTACTACCGGTACCATCCGTCATATCAAAAATAAAGGAGTGTGCTGTAGCTGCAGAAACGGTAAACGACATCCAAAACTCACGATTCGGAGCACCACAAGCCGTAGCGGGCGACATCGTAGACAACGTTGCATCCGTTACATTCACACCGGTAAGGCAAGATTGTGTTCCTATTGGAGGAGCTGCACCAAAGGCAAAGGCACCGCTGCACGAAGTTTGTGCGTGAGAAAACAAAGAGGTGCTAAGACCTAAAAGCAGTAACATCTTTTTCATGGCCTTAGTGTTTTGTGGTTTCATCACCCATTAACATGGATTGTTCGAACAACTCAACATGCAAACCTTTGGCTGTCATGCGTTCTTCAAACTGTTCTTTACTGATCAATATGTAGGAATTTACCTTGAACTCATCTGTTTCATCATTAAAAACAGGAGTCATATCAAAGTAATTCTTGATCTCTGTGCTTAGGTTTTTTGCATGTGTTTCATTGGTTATCTCGGTTACTATAAACGTATAATGAACTATCTTTTCGCTCATTTGCCCGTAAAGCGCAGATCCACCCAATAAAGTTATGATTAATATCAATTCCTTCATTTTTTGTTAGTTTTAGCGTTCCAAATTTAACAGTTAGACGTTTATATTTTAACAGAGTTTCAGGTTTCAATTGTTAAAAAGCCTCAACGCGAGACTTTTAGTTAATTCGAAAACAGGCATTTCCACTAAATAATCGATGGTAAATCCATTTTGATAATCGCTAAAACGATATAGGGTAAACCCGTTAAAGATTCACCCTATATACAATTGTTTGTAGAGGAGTTTTTAGTTCAATAAATAAGCAGATTACATCCTTTAAGCAACGTATTGTTTTAGTATCAACATTAGTTACTGGTTACCAATCGATAAGAAGCTCTCAAGTCACCTAAGGCTGTTTCTACTTCATTCCAGG
>JBILJP010000445.1:0-3840 GCA_044377135.1 Fluviicola sp. | reverse complement strand
GATATAGATCGGTATTAACTAAAAAAGAGAACCGAGATTTTCTTGCTACCATGACAAGTATTTTTGTTGCAAAACTAGATTTCAACACCACTGATGAAGAGTTGAAATCCCTTTTTGAAAGACACGGGAAAGTGAACCGTGTTACCATCGCGAAAGACCGCGAAACAGGCAAACCACGTGGTTTTGCGTTTGTTGAGATGCCGAATGAACAGGAGGCAGAAGCCGCTATTGAAGCACTGGATAACTCATCTGTGAACGGTAGAACTATTGCCGTAAAAAAAGCGGATGATCGTGGTTCAAAACCTCCAGGTGGACCTTCAAACGACCGTCCACCGCGTCCGGAAAACAGACCAACTGGAGATCGTCCTGCATTTAAAAGAACGGAAGACGTGCCTGTTCGACCAAGCTTTGATGCAGATGATGCCATTCCGTTAAAAGATGTATTGCCTTTAAAAACGGATCGGAGCAAGAAAGAAAAAGCGAAAGATACGTTTGCCAGCAAAGACAAACCGAAACAACACAAACTTGAGCCTTATAAAAAAAGCGGTAAAGCCAACCGTTTCTTTGAAGAAGACGATGAGGACGATGATTGGAGCCTCAACAGACGTAAATCTTCGGGTTGGGACGATGATGATGAAGAAGAATAAACAACAATCTTATAGATAAAGGAAAGACGTTCGAATGAGCGTCTTTTTTTGTTTCACAGAATTTCCCCACATTTCAAAGAATCCCGAAAAACTTCTTCGATTAAATAAAAACAATAAAGCGTTGTCGTGTTAATCACAGCTTAATAAGGAATGTTGATCTTTGCAACTAAAATTCCAGTACAACACATGACGAAATTCACATTAACTGCAGTTGCTTTCTCTTTACTAACAGCAGGAACATTCTATGCGCAAGACATTGCTACGGCAAGAACGGTTGCGGTTGGTAACTCAGTTACATTTAGAGGTGTGGCACTCAACGGACCTGAATTAACAAACATTCGTTACATCCAGGATGCCAGCGCCGGAATAGCCATTTACGGCGCTAACCTTACAACAATAAACGAAGGCGATTCTGTACTAATCACCGGTACAATGACCAATTACAACAACCTGGTTGAAGTAACTCCCGTTAATTCCGTCTCCGCTTTGGGTAATGTTGCCTTGCCTGTTGCACAAGTAATTTCAGACGTTTCAACGATTGGGGAACAGCACGAAAGTGAACTATTGCGTTTCAACGACTGTCTTTTTTCAAACGGAGGAAGCACTTTTGCAGGAAACACCAATTACGCCGTAACGGTAGGTGGTCAAACGTTACAGGTACGTATTTTAAATGGTAGTCCGTTAATCGGTGAAATTATTCCAAGTGGAAACGTTAATCTAACCGGGATCATGTCGCAATACTGCACCTCACCTACTGTCGGTTGCACATCAGGATACCAGTTATTGTTGCGTACACTAACCGACATCGAAAGTACTTCATCCATATTTCTCACAGCTCCAATCAGCACGTCAGCTATCACAACCAGCGGTTTTGATATTAATTGGTCCACCAATATTGCTGGTACAAATTCGTATATCAACTACGGGTTGACTCCTGCGTTAGAATTAGGAACACTGGCGGCTAACAATGCAGTTAATCATACCGTTTCACTATCCGGACTTTCACCAGCTACCATTTATTACGTTCGTGCTTATTCCTGGAACAATGCAGACAGCGCTGTGACTCAAGAACGCACATTTGTGACCGAATCGCTCTCATCAGGAGAAATTAAAGCTTATTTCAACCGATTTGTTGATAGTAATTACGCTGCAGGAACAACGGCCAATTGCCTGGATCATTTAATTGCAGATACGTTAGCAGCTTACATTGATCGCACCCACTATTCGCTTGACATTTGTATTTATAACTGGGATAATTCCTTCTACGGCGATAAAATCATTGCAGCCGTAAACAATGCATATACTCGCGGAGTAAAAATCAGAATCATCAATGATGGAAGCACTATGAACACAGCCATGAATGATGTTAGCAACCAAATTCCGGTAGCAGTTTCTCCGCAAGGAAGTAACTACACGATCATGCACAACAAATTTGTGATCATGGACGCCAATGCCGCTGATGCGAATCTTCCGATTGTATGGACAGGTTCAACTAACTTTACTTCAGGGCAGTTAGTCGACGATGCTAACAATGTGATCATTTTTCAGGATCAAAGTTTGGCCAGAGGGTATAAAATGGAATTCGATGAAATGTGGGGAGATACCAGTCAAACAGCTCCACCCAATAGTCTTTTGGCAAAATTCGGACAGTTTAAAACAGACAACACACCGCACGAATACATTGTTGGTGGAAAACGGGTTGAATCGTATTTCAGTCCTTCAGACCAAACCAATTCCCGCATTTTAAACACCATCAACACAGCCGATGACGACCTTCATTTTGGTGTAATGGTCATCACCCGATCAGATTTGGCTTATGCTATTCGTGATCGCATTCAGCAGCAAACGCTTACCGCAAAAGGCATTGTTGATGCACAATCTACTTCTACCACTCCCTATGGAATTCTCTTACCTCAAATGGGAACCGATCTTGCTGAAAGCATCCAAAATTGGATTTTTCACCACAAATATTTGATCGTAGACGAATCAAACACATCTTCAGATCCGCTTGTTTTAACCGGATCTCACAACTGGAGCAATGCGGCCGATCAAAAAAACGATGAAAACACAGTTGTCGTTCACGATGCGGTAATCGCAAATGAATATTTTCAAGAGTTTATGGGAAGATGGTGTGAACGAAACGGTGGAAACTGTCTGGCTGGGTTGGAAGAATCCGACAACATGCAACCAACGTTCATCTACCCCAACCCAAATAACGGAACCTTCACCATCAACACTTACGGCGATGGCACCTCGGCAGAACTTCAGTTGATTGACATCACCGGAAAACAAGTTTATTGCAAAAAAATAACGACCGCAAAAGGAAACAACGCCATTTCAATTGAAACAACTTCTTTGCAAAAAGGCTTGTATGTTTTAAGTTTCACAAGTAACAACGAAACGAAAACACAGCGCTTTGTAATCGAGTAACATTCCATTTTCGAAGAGATTACAACCTACTTTTACTAAAAACAACTACATGTTTGAACGATCAACTTGTAGTTGTTTTTTTTGTTTCAAGAAGTCATAAGATATTCAAAAAACGAAAAAAAATAAGCCATTATAAATGCGCTTTGCCGATGGGGAATACAAAATGTACACTACAAATTCGTCCATAGAATAGAAAGTTTCTATAAACAAAAAGGAAGCCTTTCGACTTCCTTTGTAGCGAGAGTCAGCCTCAAGCTGATGAACTCTCGCCAGCCTGAGGCTGATATGAATCCTTCGCTCTAATCAACTACACCCTTTTTAATATCAGATAGTAAAACCTCATGAATCCATTGCCTACCTTGACCTCCTTTCAATGCTTTCTCGCGCACCATCGCTTCTTTTTTCGTTGCGAAAAATTCAACATGTGCCACAATCCAGGGTCTGTATCGAACCGTATGACCTGATTTTGAGAAAATGTTATGCGATGCTATGCGATTGATTAAATCGGATGTGTAACCGATATAAATGCGCTTTGCCGATGGGGAATACAAAATGTACACTACAAATTCGTCCATAGAATAGAAAGTTTCTATAAACAAAAAGGAAGCCTTTCGACTTCCTTTGTAGCGAGAGAGAGATTTGAACTCTCGGCCTCAGGGTTATGAATCCTGCGCTCTAACCAACTGAGCTACCTCGCCATTTATTTTTTATTTCAATCAACTAATCAGAGTTTGAACTCTCGTCAGCCTGAGGCTGATATGAA
>JBILJP010000444.1:0-3843 GCA_044377135.1 Fluviicola sp. | reverse complement strand
CTGAAATTCATGAGAAGGCTCATAAAATGCTGAGTCCGGCACGTTTGTTTAAGTTATCAACCATTGTAACTATCCTTGAACAAATGATGAAAAACGAAAACCAAGATCAGGTGTTTTATGGTGAATTACTGACTTCTATAGAAACCGATTTTGAGCAAGTTGTGGTATTTATTCAAGAGGAATTAAAGCGATTGAAAGCTGAATAGAGGCTATGTTATTTTACGAATCGGTATTTTAGCTCTATAAATACAACTCATATGAAATGGATTGTTCGCTTCTTGCCGATTTGTAGTTTTCTGTTTTTCGCACAATCGGCAGTAGCTTCATCCTTATCCCTGAAACGTTCCTGTGAACCTAAATTAATCATCATTGATTCATGGCTTACCGGCTACGTTGGCGGTTTTTTCAGATCAAAAGAAAAACGATTTAAACAGGCCAGGAAAACAGCTAATCATCGGGCAAAATCGGATGCACGTATTTGGGGCGGTTTGTTTGTTTCAGATTCAACCCGTTCAGGTGGTTATCGGTTTGGAGAAGTGTTGTCTCGATTTACTTATCAGGTTCCTCAAACGGTTGCAGGTTTTGTAACAGCACAATGGTACAATACGGTATTGGGAAAAGTCAATAAGGTAGAATACGCCTTCGGTGCCACTTCACTCAATATGCGGGTAGATTGGTTGGGGGTGACATTGGGAAATTACATTTTAGCCGATACTTCCATTCATGCTCAACCCGATAATCGAATGTTTCAGCACGAATACGGTCATTATTTGCAAAGTAAACGCATGGGGTTGGCTTATTTTGTGCGGGTAGGTTTTCCCGCAATTATGAGTAAAGGCGATCATGATGCACATCCGGTTGAGGTAGATTGTAACCGCGAAGCATTTTTGTTTTTCAATAAAGCCTTTCCTGAATTCCAGCACGATTCGTTGTTGGCAGATGCAAAAGGCTGGAATTTTCGCTTCAATCCTTTTCCCGATTCGCTGAATAGTGGCATTAAACCACAAGGATTGTGTTACGTGAATTATAGTGATTCACTGCAAGTGATTCGTTTGGAACAACTTCGTGTAAAACCAACATTTATCGATTATGCCAGTTGGATTATTCTACCGGTTGGACCGGTTGCTGTAGGAATGGCACATGCGAGGCGCTATAATAAGGAGCAGTTGAAAGAGGAGTAAGCGAAAAAGGGCTGAAAGGCTCGTTGTTACTGAGAATCATCGTTCGTAATATTGCAAAATTACGAGTGTTTATTTGATATGCCAATTTGCAATATTACGAACGGTTTTCAGAGTTGAAAATCGGTTTTAATTTATGCGCGTTTGTGATCTTCATAAAAGGAATCCTTTTACTGTATTAACTCGATTGTAAAAACGGACTGAAACCTCCGTTGTTACTGAGAATCATCGTTCGTAATATTGCAAAATTACGAGTGTTTATTTGATATGCCAATTTGCAATATTACGAACGGTTTTCAGAGTTGAAAATCGGTTTAATTTATGCGCGTTTATGATCTTCTTAAAAGAAATTCTTTTGCTGTTTAGCTTAATGCTGAAAACAGGCTAAAAGTTCGATGGTTTCTGGAAATCATCGTTCGTAATAGTGCGAATTTACAAAGGGTTATTTGATATGCCAATTTGCACTATTACGAACGGTTTTTGGAGTTGAAAATCGGGTCGATTATTCACGTTTATGATCTTCTTAAAAGGAATCCTTTTACTGTATTAACTCGATTGTAAAAACGGACTAAAACCTCCGTTGTTACTGAGAATCATCGTTCGTAATATTGCAAAATTACGAGTGTTTATTTGATATGCCAATTTGCAATATTACGAACGGTTTTCAGAGTTGAAAATCGGTTTAATTTATGCGCGTTTATGATCTTCTTAAAAGAAATTCTTTTGCTGTTTAGCTTAATGCTGAAAACAGGCTAAAAGTTCGATGGTTTCTGGAAATCATCGTTCGTAATATTGCGAATTTACAAAGGGTTATTTGATATGCCAATTTGCAATATTACGAACGGTTTTCAGAGTTGAAAATCAGGTCAATTTATCCGCCTCCAACATCTTAATAAAATGAAACCCTCTAGGCGCATACCCTTGGTTGTAATAAAAACGATGCGCTTTAAAGTTATTGGAATAAGCATCCAATGTCATGATGTGACATCCAAGATCTTTTGCTTTTTGATCGAGGTAAGTTGAAAGTAATTTTCCTGCTCCGGTTCCGCGTGCCGCTTCAATTACCACTACATTGTCCAATTCCAAATAAGATCCACACCATAATTTTGTGCCCAACCAATACCCGCTAATACCAAGGCATTGATCGCCTTCAAACACTGCTATTTGACCGTAATTGTGGGGCAACATTTTATCAAGCATTTCACCGTAATAATCGGCTGATAACTCAGGGTACAATTCCTGCATAACAGATAGATATGCCAACATCTGTTCTTTGGAGGTCAATTCTTTGATGTACATCATCACTTTTTCAAATGAAGTTCAAATAATTCTAAAATTCTACGGTATTCATCTGTCCAGGCCACAGCCGATTTAAAACTATGTGCCTCAGTAGGGAAAACCGCCAGTTGGAAATTCGTCTTTCCCAATTCAATGAAACGCTGATTCAACCGAACAACATCTTGAAACTGTACATTGTCGTCTTCAATACCGTGTAATAAGAGTAAAGGTCCGTTTAAACCATTCGCATAATAAATCGGACTACTTTGTCGATACGCTTTCGGATCAGTTCCCGGATAATTCAAAATGTTGCTGGTATACTCGTGGTTGTAATGTTCCCAATCGGTAACAGAACGCAACGCGGCTCCGCAAGCAAATGTTCCGGGAGTTTTCAGCATTCCCATCAACGTAATAAAACCGCCATAACTGCCTCCGTAAATTCCAACACGATTGGCATCTATTCCATGATTGTTTACCAAAAATGATTTTCCATCCACATAATCCAACAGATCACGTTCGCCCATGTGTCTGTAAACGGCTGTTCTTACATCTCGTCCATAACCCTCACTGGCGCGGTAATCGATATCTAAAACCGTGTATCCTTTGGTCAGTAACAGTTGGTGAAAGAGAAACTCGCGTGCGTAATAACTCCAATAATGATGGGCGTTTTGCAAGTAACCTGCGCCATGTACAAACAGCACGGCAGCACCATTTGATTGAGCAGGTTTATACAAACGTGCACTGACAGTTTGATGATCGCTGGTAGGTACTTGTACCACTTCCGGTGTTTGTAATTTCAATTGAGTGAATCCACTATAAGTTGATGTGGTTATCCTGCGCATGGGAGCATTGGGTTTGTTGTCAGCCACATACAATTCCCATGGTTGCGTAGAAGTAGAGTAGCGAAGTGCCCATTTTTTTTCATCCGGAGAAAGTGCCCATTCAATGCCAAAATATCCTTCAAATAGAGGAGTGATTTCGCCTGTTTTTAAGGTGATTCGGTAACCGTTTCTTACTCCGGGGTGCAATTTATTGGCGATGATGTAAAACGTTTCTTTTGTTTTATTCAAAATCACATCATGCACTTCCCAATTTCCGGAAGTCCATTGTTTTTTTGCACCGGTAACGGTATTCGTAGAATATAGGTGCGAGTAGCCTGAAACTTCCGACTGAAAATAAAAGGACTGATCATCGAGCCAACCCAGCGTACCTTGAACTTCATTCCATCCTGAAATACCAGGGCCTCCAATCCAGGCTTCATCGTGTTGATGTTCCAATTCACGCACAGAACCAGTAGTCAGGTCAAGTAAAACAATCCATCGGTCTTTATTATCACGACTTCGCACATCTACCACTGCTTGATTCCCTTTCGGATGCATAATCGGAG
>JBILJP010000099.1:0-13755 GCA_044377135.1 Fluviicola sp. | reverse complement strand
CCCAGTTTTCATCACCTTCTGGATCTTTGTCGTAGCCAACGGCATGAGGAAGTTGTTTCAGAATGATGATAATTCCAATGGCGGCAAGCATTCCTTTAATCACCACATTGGGGAAATAATGTGAGATTGTTCCAGCTCGTGCTACACCCAGAATCAATTGAAATACGCCGGCAATTACTACGGCCGCTAAAAACAATTCGAAAGATCCGAGATCATGAATGGCGCTGGCAACAATAGCTGTCAAACCGGCCGCCGGACCCGATACCCCGATTGCCGAACCGGAAATACTTCCCACCACAATACCACCAACAATTCCTGCAATGAGTCCGGCAAACGGCGGAGCATCCGAAGCAAGAGCAATTCCCAGGCATAGTGGAACCGCAATTAAAAATACAACTAGACCCGCCGGAAGATCCAGCTTCCAAGTCTTAAAGAAAGAATGCATAAAATGTAGAAATGAAATGAAACTAGAACAGGTGTTTTAATCACATCATTTCCGGAGGAGAGTAGGGTGGTTCGATAAGATGAAAGGCAATGGGGTAATCTGTTTCAGCATATAAAACGGGTGTACTGAGTTCTGTAAATACCACTGTTTCCGGTAAAGCGTATGCGGTAAACAAATTGTCAGTTTTATCCGGTTTCTCTTCGTTCTCATCAGAAGAATCATCCGAATCATCGTCGTCTGTATTGTCTGAAGAAAGCAGTTCTATGGATGTTTCTCCCACTAGCGAATAGACTATTTCCATACAGAAAGAGCTGATTGCTAAAAAAAGAAAAATCCGGAACACAAATTTCATTGATGCCAAATTACAAAATCATTGCGCACCGTGATTCTAATAAATCACAATAAATTTTCACAATACCATTATTTTGTACTAACAATTGAGTCAAATATTTGTCAATTAAGTAGTTTAACGTATTTTCGTTTAAATATTAGAAGAAATGTTCGGACCTGAATTTTTACAACAGCTTTCCGCTTTAAAAGGCGCTACCGACAATGGAATGTCGCGTTTACCCGAGTTGATCGTTGAAGGAAATGCCGGTAACGGATTGATTCGCTTAAAGCTTGACGGAACCTATGCCCTGAAAGAGTTGCACATCGCAACCGAATTAATGCACATGGAAAAAGCGGATTTGGAAGATTTTTTAGCCATCGCTCTGCAAAACGCAATTGAACAAGTAACGGCATTGCGCGAAAAAGAATTAATGTATTCACTTTCGGCCTTAGTTCCTAATCCATCAGATCCCGAATGACAAAATCCGAACTACGTGAGTTGTATCGCTCCAAACGCCTGATGTTATCCCCGAGAGAATTGGAACGGCTTTCTGAAACAATTGTTGAACAAACGCTCACTCATTTTCAGCTGGAAGAGAAAACAATTTCACTTTTTTTACCCATTGAACGTCAAAAAGAAGTGAATACGTATTTGTTGTGGGAACGAGCGAAAAATATCGGAGCGCGGGTGGCTATCCCAAAGTCGAATTTCGAAAGCATGGAAATGCGTCACTACTTGTTTGAAAGTACCGATCAGCTCGAGATCAATGAAAAAGGCATTCCGGAACCCAAAAAAGGGAAAATTATCGCCGCAGATCGCTTCGACATTGTTTTTGTACCCTTGTTGGCGGTTGACAAGTTCGGGCACCGTGTTGGCTACGGAAAAGGCTTCTACGACCGTTTCTTGCGCAAATGTTCACCTTCCTGCCAGTTCATCGGTCTGCATTACTTTGATGTGGAAGAATCGATCAGCGATGTATTACCGACCGATGTAAAACTCAATGCCTTGGTTACACCTGAAAAAATTATCCGTTTTGACTAACCGGCACCAAGGGAAATTCCACTTATTGGCAATTGTCTCTATTCCTCTTTTATTTCTATTGGTTTTTTTGGTACAAAATTGGTGGTTGCTAGCGGCTTTTTTGTTGGTGCTTGCCACCGTAATTTGGCTACTTTTTCGTAAACGTTAAGAATCAAACTTCTTGTTTATGATACTTTATCACTTAATTGTTCTCGTTTAATCAATAGCGTCAGGTATTTGTAGTGTATTTGAAGACAATTTTTTACTTTAAAACAATGAAACAAGCAACTCTATTCCAAGTATTAAGTTTGATCCTTTTAGTAGGATTGATAAATGGATTAACTTCCTGCAAAAAAGAGGATGATCCTGAAGTTGACTCACGTGCAAAATATGTAGGAGCGTGGAACTTTAAAACTACTGTTTTTCATTATTCCGGATATTATGATTACAATGTGCCTCCGGGAAGTTCTCCAATTTGGGTTACGGATAATGAGACCACTGTTTCAGAAAATGATAGTACCGGTTCTGTTGTGCTTGGTCCTGGAGAAAATCAATTGACATTGAAGTATTGTTCAACATGTTCTGAACGCATTATTGATTTGGATCAGAATGGAAAAGGTTCATGGATTATTACAGACGATACTTTTTTTGATGATGTTCAGCCATCTCCCCCCGGTTGTCCTTCTGCTTACACGACTATTCGAGTAGACGGAGAAAAGTTGTAATCTCAGGTTATTAGAAAGTGATTTCTTGGCGACCTAGTTGTTTCACTTCTTGATTGTTTGTAATTTGCATTGTGCGTTATCTCGTATTATGCCTGTTTTGGGTTCTTGGAACTGCAGTTGACTATTCTCCGCCGTCAGAAGAGGGGCGTATTGTATTTGGTGTACGCATTTCAATGACACATAGCTCGCAAATGACCAGCTTTATCGCAATCCGTTACAATTCGGAAGGTGTTTTGCGTGAAAAACGCATTTTCTCTCAAGATGAATTCATCAAGATCCTTTCCGGATTTTGGCCCAGCCCATACAACCCGAAACGAATTAATTACTTTGAAAAGGAAAACGTTTTTGGTGGTGTTTATGTGAATGACACTTTTTTGATCAAAGCGCCTTACTGTCCTGCGTTCGATAGTTTATGGAAGATTCGTTATTCCGATTATCCATTTCGTGGCGGATCGGAATCGGGGTGGAGTAACGGATTGTATAAACCCGTTTTGGCACAAGAACGTTTCTTAATTGACCGGTATCATATCAAACACCTCGATCAGGATTATTTCATCGACACCAATTTTTGGGTATTGCTACGCGATATTTCCGATTCTACCTGGCGTGCCAATTACAAAGCTCTGAAATAAAAGTGGCACAAAACAATACAGGCACGGATTATCTCCATGCCTGCAATTCTTTTAAAGAAATCAAATTTCTATTGTTGACGCAATTCTTTCAATGTACTGAAGAATACCAACCCGTAACCCAAAGTCAACATCAAATGGAAAGGAACCATTCCTAAATCGCCGTAAATGGCTCTGTTGATGGTAGTGAATCCGAATAATAACATCAATAAGCCTTCACCAATAGTAATGAGCGAGATGCTCTTCTTATCGTATTTATTTCCTTTGAATTCGCTTTTGGCAGCTACGTTGAATTTCGGTGTGCGTACAAACGAACTTTTAATACCCATATAACCTTCCAATACCGCTACAGTATTGCTGAGCGATAAGCCCATAGATACAATCAGGAATTGGAAAAAACGACCGACATATCGGAAGAATGATCCGACAATATTGCTGCTTTTATCGCGAAACGCCAACCAATAATAATACATCAGGAAAATAGTACTCGAAATAAAGATTGATCCGAATTGGATGAAGAAATTCAAATCAGAGAAACTGTCTTTGATATGCAATACCGGCAAGCTCAACAGCGACATCAATAAGATGAAGACAAACACCGAAGAGTTAAACAAATGGGATAAACCGTGCAAACGATCGCTGAATTTTACTCCTTTGAAAGTGATAATTGTCCAGGCCATTTTACGGAAACATTCGGCACCACCTTTCATCCAACGATGTTGTTGGCTTTTAAGTGCCGACATGGTAATCGGAAGTTCTGCCGGAGCAATTACGTCTTCTAAGTATTTGAATCTCCATCCGCGTAATTGCGCACGGTAGCTCAAATCCAAATCTTCTGTTAATGTATCATGTTCCCATCCACCTGCACTTTCGATACAAGCTTTACGCCAAACACCACCGGTTCCGTTGAAGTTGATGAAGTGTCCGGCAGCGCTTCTTCCGCCTTGTTCAACAGCAAAGTGACCGTTCAAACCGAAAGCCTGAAGTTCTGTAAGAATGGAATAATTTTTATTCAAATGTCCCCATCGTGTTTGAACAACACCAATTTTCGGGTCTTCAAAATAAGGCATTGTTTTTTGCAGGAAGTCAGGATCCGGAACAAAATCTGCGTCGAAAATAGCAATGAATTCACCTTCTACTTTATCCATGGCCGCGTCAAGAGCCCCGGCTTTGTAACCGGTGCGGTCAACTCTGTGAATGTGTTTGATATTGACACCGCGAGCAGCTACCTCCGCCACTTTTTTGGCAATCACGTCTTTGGTTTCATCCGTGGAATCATCCAATACCTGAATTTCAAATTTATCTGCCGGATAATCAAATGCTGCTATCGTTTCGATGATTCGATCTGCAACAAACAATTCGTTGTACATTGGAAGTTGCACCGTAACTTTTGGAGCAGTAGCAGGATTAAATACAGGTTTTGCCTCTACCGCTTTTTTCTTGCGATTGCGCGCATAAGCGATGGAAAGTGATAATTGCAGGATACTGTAGAAAAACACCAATACCAAACAAGCTCCGTAAATAATCAAGATGATCTTTGCGGTAAAATGCGACCAGTAATGTTCTTGGTTACCCGAATCTCCCCAGTTGAACATCCACGATACTTTCAAAGAAACCATGAAAGGTGAGAAGGTATAGGTATCGCTTTTTGCAGCTTGTTCCGCTTTTAATTCGGCAGGAAAACCTTTGTTTTCGTAATCTTTATCGTCAACAATCAATAAGTACTTGCCAACCGGAATGTTCTTGAAAACATAAACACCGTTTTCATCGGTTTCTGCTTTTGCCACAGTAACAGAGTCACGTGTTGTTAATTTGATTCCTACTTTTTCAATAGGATCTTCCGTTTTTTGATCTTTTAATATACCGGTTACGGTCTCGAAACGCTGACCGAAAACAGCTAATGAAACAACCGAAAGAAAGACTACAAGATAATACCTTGTCATAAGCATAGCGTCCAATTAATAAAATACTACCGAATCGCGCAGTAGTTAAAGGTCACAAAGATAATTTTATTCCCGCATGTTGGTGATTCACGGCTCGTGTTTTGTTCGTAAAACAATGGGATCGTTTTGGTGTTGAAGCCAATTATGCTTACTGAATCGTTTTTGTAAAAAATAACGGACACAAAAAAAGGCGCCGAAGCACCTTTTTTCGATCAGAATTTCGCTGATTATTTTTTCACAAAGCGTTTCGTTGAACCATTGCAACGCAATAGATAAACCCCTTTGGGTAAATCTGATATAGAAATGCGGCTAGTAGTGCCATTGCCTTTTTCGCGATAAACAGTGGCTCCTAAAGTGTTGTAAATGATGATTTCATCTATTTCTTCTTCGCAAGTTACATCAATGTAAGAAGTCGCCGGATTTGGAAATACATTGATTGTTACAGGATCAACTGTAATTACCGCATCGGTATTGTTGTCTTCACGATCAATCATGGTTTCATTGTTTACAGAAACCGACGCTATGCCTGAGAAAGACAAAAGGAAGAAGAGCAAACCAGTGTAAATGTATTTCATAAAATGAGTATTATCGAGTATGAATTTACAAAATTATTATTTGATCACACCAAGTTCCTTGCCAATTTTTGTAAAAGCAGCAATTGCTTTATCCAAATCGGCTTTTGAGTGAGCAGCTGAGATCTGTGTTCGGATACGTGCTTGTCCTTTTGCAACTACCGGATAGAAGAACCCAATTGCATAAACGCCTTCTTGCAACAACTTATCTGCAAATTGTTGAGAAAGTGCTGCATCGTACAACATAATCGGAACAATCGGCGAATCACCCGGTTTCACATCAAAACCGGCAGCTAAAATGCGCTCTTTGAAATACGCGGTGTTATCTTCCAATTTGTCACGCAACTCGGTTGAATTACTCAAAATGTCGAATACTTTGTTAGAAGCACCTACAATTGCCGGAGCCAATGAATTGGAGAACAAGTAAGGACGTGAACGTTGACGAAGCATTTCAATGATTTCCTTACGACCGGTTGTATAACCGCCCATTGCGCCACCCAACGCTTTTCCGAGTGTTCCGGTGATGATATCAACACGACCCATTACATTGTGGTATTCAGGAACACCACGTCCGGTTTTTCCGATGAATCCTGCCGAGTGGCATTCGTCGGTCATTACCAAAGCATTGTATTTATCGGCCAAGTCACAGATTTCGTTCATTTTGGCAATGTCACCGTCCATAGAAAACACACCATCGGTAACAATAATGCGGAAACGTTGTGCTTGCGAAGCTTTCAATTGCTCTTCCAGGTCAGCCATATCGCTATGTTTGTAACGATAGCGTTGTGCTTTACACAAACGTACACCATCGATAATGGAAGCGTGATTTAATTCGTCGGAAATAATAGCGTCTTCCTCGGTGAAAAGCGGTTCGAAAACCCCACCATTGGCATCAAAAGCCGCCGCGTAAAGAATAGTGTCTTCCGTTCCGTAAAAACGTGCAATTTTCGCCTCCAATTCTTTGTGAATGTCTTGCGTTCCGCAGATAAAACGAACCGATGACATACCGAATCCGTGTGTGTCCAATGCGTCTTTTGCTGCTGCAATAACCTCCGGATGTGAAGAAAGTCCCAAATAATTGTTGGCACACATGATCACAACTTCATCACCCGAACTTACCGTAACCCGAGCTCCCTGAGGAGAAGTGATGATGCGTTCGCGTTTAAAAATTCCGCCTGTTTGAATGGTATCCAATTCCGCAGCCAAATGGTCTTTCAATTTTCCGTACATGGTTTCAAATTTTACTCGGGCGAAGATAACAAATAGTTCCCTTTAATTTGAACGCCAACGTTCTTTTCAAAGACGCGGACAGAAAGGCGGGCTTACTTACGAATCAATTCAACGAATCCTTGACCTTCAATTGTTTTTCCGGCATTGTCGGTAATGGTGTAGATGAAGAAATACACTCCTTCGTTGGCCTCTTTTCCCTGGAAAGTTCCATCCCATGTTTCGGTAAGGCCATCCAATTCCTTGATAAATTCACCCCAACGATTCACAATGGTCACCGAAATGGCTGATGCATTTTCAGTATCAACTAGAAACGTGTCGTTGATTCCATCGCCATCCGGGCTAAAGACGTTCGGTACCGAATAAATCAAGATATCATTAATAGTGATCAAAGCGGTTGTTGTGTCGGTGCAATTTCCGGCGTAGGCAATCAACGTTACGGTATACGTATTCGGAATGGCAGGGAAGTTGAAGCTCGGATCGGTTTGTGTTGAACCGCCTAATCCACCGAAATCCCAATCATACGTACTTGCATTTGAAGATGTATTGGTGAATTGAACGGTAGGATTTAACACATCCGGTGCCGTTGGTGAATAAGTAAAGGAAGCAACAGGGTTGGCAAACGTTACGGGAAGCGTAACCGAATTGGAACAACCAGCCGCTGAGGTCACGGTCAATGTTACATTGTAAGATGTATTTCCACCTACGTAAGTGTGCGTCGGATTTTGAGTACTGCTGATATTGCCGTCACCGAATACCCAGTCCCATTGATTCACCGAACCCAATCCGACAGTTGATTGATCGGTAAAACTTACCGGACTTCCTAGACACACAGACGGAACATTGAAATCGGCAACAGGGAATGGATTGAGCGTAAATGATTGTGTGGGACTGTAACAATCGTTTACCGCATCATAAAAAGCGGCATAATAAACGCCTGAACTCACAGCCGAAGGATTTCCAACCGTATTGCCATTGGTAGCCGGTGTTCCGGAATGCCATGTCAAAGTTGTTCCTGCAGGGGTATTACTTGCGGTAATGTTGGTTAGATTATAAGTAGCTGCTGTCAGGCAAAGAGATGTTTGACTCAGAGTCGGGGCGGTATTTCCTGCACCGCAAGGTGTTGTTGGCGCAATGGTTAATCCATCAACGGAGTAATAACCACCTGCACCGGAATCTCCCGTATTGTGAATGGCGTCAATGTGAACGGTCATTGAAGTTGCCGATGCCACAAATGTACCTGTAACGGTTGTCCAAACATTTGCCACCAAATTCAGTGTCGGACTCACCGCTACTGCTGTTCCGTTTACATAAGCAGTCACTACTCCCGGATCAATAAACGGCGTTCCACCAAAATTGGCAGCATAAAATGAAAGCTGATATTGTGTTCCAATGGTAAAACCGGTAACTACCTGATCAATGGCTTCATTTTCAAAATCGGGTGGGATGCTACTAATTCCTGTCCAGGTTCCACCATCAGGGGAAGGAGAAACAGCTACTGCTGCATTATTGAAGTAGGCGGTGAAATTGATATCCAATACGTCAACCGTTGGGGTAACTCCTAAATTTGTCCCGGGGTCATAACCAAGTACGTTGGTCCAGCCCGCAGGCGTTACAGAGTTTCCGGTCATGTCTGTGAACGACCCATTCACAACATTTTGAGCTTGTGCAGAAAATGCTCCACCGAATAAAATTAATGCGGTAAGCGATAGAAGGTTGATCAAAGAATCAATCTTAGAGCGGAAGTGGGTTGTCGAGTGTAGCATAATCTCCAAAATGAATCAGGTCAATGGTATTGATCCGAAAGTTAATAGCAACAAGTGTTGTTAGTGATAAAACGCAGGATATAGACGAAAGGTTGTTTGAACAACCGATCATCGTGAAATCATTCGATGTATGAAGATGTTTTGGGAATGAACCGTCTCCGAATGACGTTGAATTATTGCAGTTTGTTTACGTGTCCTTCTAGAATTATACGCTCGTCTGTTGCAAGAGTTTTAAACTCGATCCTCCAGGTGTAAATTCCGTCGGAAACCAATTTGCCATGATAACTGCCGTCCCAACCAATAGTAGCGTCGTTCGATTCAAAGACTGTTTCGCCCCAGCGATTAAAAATCTGCATGTTGAAATCATACGGATCAAAACCATTGGTGAATACAGGCTGGAATGTTTGATTGAACTCGTCACCATCCGGTGTGAATGAATTTGGTACGTAATAAATCACCACATCTTTAATGGCAATGTTTTGTTTTACGGTATCCGTACAAGCTCCTGAATAAGCAATCAACGTAACGGCATAACTACCCGGTTCTTCCGGGAATGTGTACAACGGACTGTTTTGCGTTGAACCACCCAAACCGCCAAAATCCCAGTTATACGTTACGCCGTTTACAGAAGTATTGAGGAACTGAACTGTCGGATTGATAATATCCGGATCGTTTGGTGTGAAGTCAAATGAAGCGGTAGGAGTTGTGGTAATAATAACCGGTTGAGTAATGGAATTCACACATCCTATATTACTGGTTACGGTTAAAGTAGCCGAATAATTTCCTCCGGTATTGTAGGTGTGAATTGGGTTTTGTGTGGTACTGTTTCCGCCGTCACCAAAAGTCCAATCCCAATCGGTAATGTTACCTGAAGCGATTGTAGATTGATCGGTGAAATTCACGGGAACTCCGGAACAAGCGTTCGGAGCGGTAAATGCTGCAACAGGAATAGGTGCAACAACCACTTGATTCGTTACCGAGTTGGTACATCCCAAATTGGAAGTAACGAGTAATGTTACCGTGTAATTTCCGGCAGCCGCATAAGCGTGATTCGGATTCTGAACCGTACTTGTAGAACCGTCGCCGAAATCCCAAGCCCATCCTGTAATGTTTCCGGCGCTGATGGTTGATTGGTCGGTAAAATTGACCGGACTATTTTCACAAGCAATTGTTGAAGTGAATGCAGCAACAGGTGCCGTCGTTGAGACTTGAATGGTGATGGAATTGGTACAACCTAAGTCAGAAGTAACGGTAAGCGTAACGTTGTAATTAGACGCCGAAGCATACTGATGTGTAGGATTTTGCAGGATGCTACTGTTTCCGTCACCGAAATTCCAGCTCCAACCCACAATACTTCCTGAACCGATCGTAGATTGATCTGTAAATGCTACCGGGTTGTTGGCACATCCGGCTTGAGCACTAAATGCTGCAACCGGTGGTTCGTTGGTTGTAACGGATTGCGTGATAGAATTGGTGCAACCTTGAGGAGTAGTCACTACAAGTGTTACGTTGTAGGTTGCTCCCGCGCCGATGTAAGTATGTGATGGGTTTTGAACTAAACTTGTTCCGCCATCACCAAAATTCCATGCCCAACCATTGATAGTTCCTGAAGAAACGGTGGATTGATCTGTAAAAGAGGATGGACTGTTTGAACAAACCGTTGGTGCTGTAAAAGCGGCGGTAGGCACCGCATTAACATTAAATGTTGCGGTCGGACTGTAACAATCATTCACTGCATCATAAAAAGCGGCGTAATAAGTTCCCACAGTAACGGCGTTTGCACTGGCAAGTGTATTACCGTTGGTAGCAGGTGTGCCGGAATGCCATGTTAAACTGGTAGAAGCGGGTGTATTGCTTGCAGTAATCGTTGTAAGATCAAAAGTAGGAGTTGTTAAACAAACAGAAGTTTGACTTAAAGTTGGGGCGTTGTTTCCTGCCAAACAAGTGGTCAGTGGAATAATCTCTACACCATCAACGGAATAGTAACCTCCCGCACCGGCATCACCCGTATTGTGAATGGCATCCATTTGCACTGTCATGGAAGTGGCCGAGGCGACAAATGTTCCGCTCACGTATGTCCAAACATTTGGTACTAAGTTTAAAGTTGGGCTCACAGCAACGGCAGTTCCGTTGATATAACCTGTCACTACTCCCGGATCATCAAATGGAGAACCACCGAAATTTGCAGCATAAAAGGATAGTTGGTACGTTGTTCCGATTGTAAAACCAGGTACAACTTGCTCTATTGCTTCATTCTCAATTCCCGGAGGAATGCTACTGATTCCTGTCCATGTAGCACCGTTAGGCGAAGGTGCGGCAGTAACAGTAGAGCTACCGAAATAAGAGGAAAAAGAAATATCCAATACATCAACACTTGGCCAACTTCCAATGCCCGACCCCGGATTGTAACCCGTCACGTTGGTCCAGCCCGCAGGCGTTACGGAGTTTCCGGTCATGTCTGTGAACGACCCGTTTGTTACCGTTTGCGCCATTGAAACAGCACTTGTAAAGAAAAAAGCTATAATGGACAAGCCGATTTTGGATCGCTTGATTGACTGTGCAAGTGCAGGATTCGGGTATTTCAAAAGGGCTAACATAAGGAAGCGTATATAAAGTGTTTCTAATCAGTTCTATGCAGCCATTCATGATTCTCTATGGATGGCTGTTAGACAAACGTAACAAAAAGCGAAAGGTTGTTCAGAAAAGCCACATTTCTACTATTTTAATCGATTATAGATAGTTTGTCGAATCAATCTACCCAAACTTTTGCGCCTTCCGAGCAATTGGTGCAGATTTCAATAGCATTTCGATCTTGTAGTACGGAAGTGCGGAAATCGCGGTAACGATCGTTGTTCCAGATGGTTGAAAAGGTTTCGGTTTGGAGTGATCCCAAGGTGTGTTGTGCGTCTTTATCAAAACAACAAGGCACTACCTGGCCATCCCATGTTAACACCGCCGATGACCACATGCGCCAGCAATGATCACCTCCTTTAAATTTCACTCGGTAGGTTCCGTCTTTTTGTTTGTAGTAGCGCGAATAACGCTCGTTGTCCGGAATCAATTCATTGCCGTTTTCATAATCATAAACTTGCGCCGATTTAAAACGAATCTCGTCTATTCCAATCTCATCGGCCAGTTCGTGTAGTGTATCTATTTCGTGTTCGTTGGCTTTCACCACCAAAAACTGAAAAATCAGGAATGGAGTTTGTTGTTTCCGCTCACGTTTGGCGGCAACAAGGTGCTTCGATGCGGCAATTACTTTGTCTAGCTGACCGTGAACACGATACGAACTATAGGTTTCTTGGGTTAGACCGTCTATGGAAATGATCAACCGATCCAAACCGGAGTCCACTATTTCCAACGCTTTTTTAGCATCGATGAAATGTGCATTGGTAGAAGTAGCCGTATAAATGCGGTGTTTTTTCGCCGCACGGATGAGGTCGAGAAATTGCGGATGCAAAAACGGTTCTCCCTGAAAATAATAATTGATGTAAAATGTATGTTTTTTCAGTTGTTTCAACCATTCTTCGTGTTGTAACAAGTCGAGTTTTCCCGTTGGGCGGGTAAATGCTTTTAAACCGCTCGGACACGCCGGACAACCCAGGTTGCAAGCCGTTGTTGGTTCAATACTTAGCGCAAACGGATTTCCACGGTGATAAGCTGTTTTGAACCATTTGGACCATTGAAAGGACCATTTTAGCCGTATGAGGTTCCACGCACGCTGAAAGCTGAGCATTCTCACAATGCGCACTGAATCTACTATGGAACTTCTTTTCATCTATTATTTACGAAAATAGCGACAAACGATCGCTTTGACAAAGAAATCCTACTTTCGCCTGTAACTTTTTAGCAGTTAACCCGTCACACCGACAGAACATTTACTTATGGTACGATTATTACTATTCTTTTTATTCCTTTCAGGAACCGCTTTTTCGCAACGACAAGTGCAATTGATTGATGCCACCACCGGAGAACCCGTTCCGTTTTCAAAAGTTATTCCAACGCCCGGTACGCCGTTTTTGGCAGATATTGACGGACTTTTTATCATTCCGCAAGGAGCGAATGAAATTCTCTTCCGTGCACAGGGTTATTACGATTCAACCTTCGTTGTTGCTGAAATGGGGAATCAGGTTTTTTTACGGGCATTGGCAAACGATTTGGAGGAAGTCACAATTCTCCCGGGAATCAATCCTGCAGAACGAATCATGGAACTAGCCATTGCCAACCGCAAAAAAAATCACCCAATGGGCGATGATTCATTCACCTATACCAGCTACAGCAAATTTGTGTTCACCATGGATCCGGATGCTCTGGCGAAAATTCCGGAGAATACCACCGATAGCAACCTGATGTCGTTGAAAAGCTTTTTCGGTCAACAACACCTGTTTATGCTTGAAAGCACCACACAAAAGTACTTTGAACCGCCTTACCGCGAAAAGGAAATCATTACCGCTTACAAGGTTTCAGGCTTTTCTGATCCTGCATTTTCTACTTTTTCCAACGAATTACAATCGTTTAATTTCTACGAAAACCAATTCAATATTCTCGGTAAAACCTATATCAATCCGCTCGCTTTCGGAAGTATCAGACGGTACTTGTTTATTTTGGAAGATCAGACTGTAGTCAATGGCGATACCACATTTACCATTCGTTTTCAACCGCGCAAAGACAAGAATTTTGATGGCATGAAAGGATGGTTGTACATCAATTCAAATGGTTATGCGCTTGAAAAAGTAATTGCGCAACCGGCTGAAAAATCAGAAAGTATTGATCCGAAAATCATACAGGAATATGCGCTTATTGACGGCAAACGATGGTTTCCGGTGAAGTTGTCTACCGAAGCTGTTTTTCCTGCTTTGCGATTGGATGATAAACTGGAAAATAGTTATCTGATCGGAAAGGGCTCAACCTACATCGAACATGTGGTCATTGGTGCCGATCTTTCCAAACAACGGTTCAATGCAGTTACCATTCAAACAGCCGAAGATGCCAACGAAAAGGACAGTACTCATTGGGATACACAGCGAAAATTTGAACTAACCGATAAAGAAGAGCGCACGTATGTAATGGTTGATAGTATCTCGAAAGTCTACAAAC
>JBILJP010000443.1:0-3852 GCA_044377135.1 Fluviicola sp. | reverse complement strand
CATCGTAGCCTTTCATGGTTCCATCGCGGTCAATGGAGTTGATCATGATTTCTCCGGCTCCGGCAGCATCCATCTCTTGTGCAAATTTCACCGGATCGATCTTGGTATTGTATTTTCCTCCTTTGGTATGAATCTCGTATTTGCCCCAAAAGTTTTTCTTCACGTCGATGGAAATGCATATGGTGGAACTACCGTAACGTTCAACAGCTTGTTTTACAAATTCAGGATGTTCAACCGCGTGGGTATTGATAATCACTTTCTCGATACCAATTTTCAGAATATCTCTGATTTCATCTACCGAGCGAATGCCACCACCATAAGAAAGCGGCATAAAACATTCTTCGGCTACCTGTTTCAAAAATTCCAAAGGTGGTTTTTTGTTTTCGGGTGTTGCCAGAATATCCAGAAAAATCAACTCATCGACCTCCTTTTCATTGAAGATCTTTACGGCGTTGAGTGGATCGCCAACGTATTTCGGATCTTTGAATTGGGTTGTTTTTACCAATCCGTTGTTTTTCAGCAACAATACGGGTATTACACGCGGAATAGCCATCAGTAGTTATTAACGAAGTTTCTGAATAATTGCATACCGTATTTGTGACTTTTTTCGGGGTGAAACTGCACTCCTAAGATGTTGCCTTTCTCAAATCCCGAATCGTAGTCATGAGCGTAGTTGGTGGTCAATAACAGATCCGAAGGTTGGTTACAACGCACAAAATACGAATGCACGAAGTAGAATTTATTCTTCTCGTACATGCCTTCCCACAACTTACTTTCTTTTTGCAAGGTCACGTATTCCCAGCCCATGTGTGGTACCGGAAACCTGCGATCGTTGGTTCCGAACTTAACCGTTTCGGCATCAATCCATCCCAATCCGGGAATAGCGCCTTCTTCGCTTTTATTGGTAAACAATTGCATACCGAGGCAAATTCCCAGAATGGGGGTTCTCTCTTGCACCACTTTTCGGTTAAGTAATTCAACCAAGCCGCGTTCGTGTAAGTTCGTCATGCCATTATCAAACGCACCTACACCGGGCAAAATCAACTTCGGTGCATTGGCAATGATTTCCAAATCGGAGGTAATCACGGCTTCCGTGCCAATTTTTTTCAGCATGTTTTTGATCGAACCCAAGTTCCCCAAGCCGTAATCGATGATGGCAATCATTATCTTCCTCTGAGTTTGTTATACACTTTGTAGATGAATTTCAAGCGCTTTTCATCGTTGGGATATTCGCTATAGCTTTTGGGAGCTGCGTTGAGAATGGTTTCAAACTCTTGGGTATTCATCCCCAATTTTTTGATCACATATTCTTTGTCTTCGGCCAGTAAATCGGGCGGATAAGTGTCTTTTTTCATTTCCTCCAACGCTTGTTCGCGGGTAATTTGCCCGGAACAGATTAAAGTAGACAAATGCGCCAATCGCTTATCATAACCGAATTTATGCGGCAGGTAATAGGCTTGAAAAAAACGAGTAAATACCGATTCGTAGTGTTTTCCACCATAATAGACCCAGCCCAATTCGTCTTGAATCACCTTCATGGCGTCTTCTTTCACATAAGGAATGTAATTGAGTAGTCGCACCATTTTGATCTTCTTCACGTAGGTATAATAAAACTCGCGATTGAAGCCCAACAACGGATATGTCTTGAATTTGATTTTTCCGAAAAGTTTGTGAATTCCTTTCAAGTGTTTCACATCCTTGGCATTGTAGCCCCAACTATTCGGTAAAATACCTTCCGTTGCAAAATTGCTACCGCTCAGGAAATACTTGATCTTGTATTTGGCGCATAAATGGTACGTTGCAGCCAGGAAAGCGTGATCTGAAGGTGTTTCGGCATTCGCAACCGATGCTTTTAGAAAAGAAATCTGTAAATCGCGGAATTCTTCCCAATCAACCACCCATGTTTGGTAATCGATGTCGAGTTTCTTCACGATATTCTCTACATTTTTCACTGCCAGTTCAGAGTTCCACCCGTTATCGAAGTGAAAAGCTAAAATACGCAGACCGAATTTCTTTGCCATGTAAGCCACGTAGGTACTATCTACGCCACCGCTCACTCCCACCATGCAATCGTAATCGCTGTTTTTACCGGCTTCTTTGATTTTGGCAATCAATGCGTCACGTTCACGATCCGATTTTTCACCATCGTAGATGTAAAGCGGTGCCAACCTGAAGTACTCGGTACAGTGATTACATTGTCCTTTTTCATCGAATGAAATTTCGGGATCGGTGGTATCCATGATACACCTTGTACATTGCTGATAAGTTCTGTTTTCGTTATCCTGCATGTTTTTTTCCTTTGCTAAAACCGTATGATAAAATCAATTCTACCATGTACTTTAATGTGTAAACTCCACTATACAACATCAGTGTTGCTGTGGGCGATTTGAACACATAATAGCCACCGTAGAGGGCAGATAATATGGCCAAAAATAGACAAATTTGAAGGAAAAAATCCTTTTTTTGTTGTTCTGCCACCAAGAACATGTTGCTGAGCGGACTCACAATAAATTGCAGTAAAAACATCGGCATGAGAATCCGGGCATATGTACCTGCCTCGCGCCATTCTTCGCCGAACGCAATTACAAACAAGGGTTCCACGATGAAAAACAAGACTGTAAATGCCGGAACCGAGAGAATGGTTAGTTTCTTCAGTGTTTGGAGAAACAAGTGCTTGCATTCTTTGTTCTGGATATACTGCTCGGTGGCCGACTGACGAAACACATCGCCGAAGGCACGTGCTACCACACTACCGGGCACACTGATCATCCGTTGCGACATACTGAACAACCCAACAACTGTAGCACCAAAAAAGGGAATCAAAATCAAGGCCGGCAAGTTGCCCGACAGTTTTTCCAACAATCCGGAAGGAACATTAAACAACGGGAACTGACGGTAGCGATGCGCCATTTCTTTCAGTTTTACCTTGCTCACATTGCGAAACAATCCGGGTTCATCACGCATTAATCGCGCGCCCAAAAACAAGGCAGATGATGCCTGCCCAAGACTATCCCCGATGATCAATCCGGTAGATTTCATAAACGAAACAAACCCAAACGCGATACTAAACACGGAACTATTCACCGAACGCGCCACGCGACTGAACGACAAACGGGTGTATTGTTTATGACGATTGCTCCAGTAATTCAAACTTTGATACACTCCAATCACCAAAAGTGTAAAAGGCAGTACAAACAAACTATTGGCTAATGAAGGTTGTTTCAACAAATGCGCAAACGGATGGCGGAACAACAGCACCAATAACAGAATGATCACCGACCAGGCAAAAGCAATCAGGCACGACAGCACAAATACATGACGGGCATCTTCTTTTTTCTCCGGAAGCATGATGGCCATTTCATAGCGCATCGTCATGAACACCGTTCCCACCATCGAAATACTAAAATAGACCTGAAACAATCCGAAATCTTCCGGGGTGTAAATCCGCGCTAAAAAAAACGACGCCAAAATCGGAACAGCTTGTGAAATCACCGTTCCAAGCATCAGAATAAGCACGTCCTTATTCCCGGTTTTGAATAGATTAAACAGTCTTTTCAGCAAGCAGCAATGGTTTGAATGTGTGAATCAATGGTTTGTACAACCAATACAGGAGCAACATGAGTACCCATCCACCCGAAAAAAGTGTGGACGTAAACGGCGCCGAGCTCAACCACAACAGATAAAGCACATTGAGCGACAGCATGTTATTAAAGTCGTTTTTAAACAGCAAGTTTACAAACACAAGAAAAACTGCCAGGTAAATTCCGGCTATGGCCAAGCCCCAGTTTCCGAAATTGGCATAATCGTACATAAAATAAGCGGTTGTTGCTGTGCCGTCAAATCCCATTCCGG
>JBILJP010000442.1:0-3857 GCA_044377135.1 Fluviicola sp. | reverse complement strand
TCCAGTTTCGCTTCCTGCTGCTCGCGTTTCTTCAATTCAGCACCATCACCACACGCACCAAGTACCATGGCTACAACAGCAAATGCAACAATTTGTTTTAGAACCATCCTGCGCCTAAATTTCGGAACGGCCACGGAATAGACGCCAAAATCAAGATCAAACCGATGGTGTACCATAAGGCGATTGTTTTGTGTTTTTTAGCCGGTTCGGTTGCATTCTCTGCTTTTCGTCTTCCGATAGTTACCAAAACGATAGCAATAAGCATTACCGCAATGTGTTCCATACCGTAAAAACGTGACTGACTCACTTTCATCCAACCTTGAATAAACGTCACTTTTGGACTCGTGAAATACAAGATCAATCCCAACAACAATTGCGTGTGTAAACTCACCATGGCGAAAAGGTTGATCATCTTGTCAGATTTTTCGTACAAACCAACGTTTTTGCGTGCAAAAGCACGACCAATAGCTGCTAATAATAAAATCAGAACCACCCATCTAAGTCCCGAATGTGTATGTATCAATGCGTTCATAAATCTAAGTTTGGAACAAAACTACCGAAAAAAACAGGCGGTTTGTCGGAATGGAATAATCATTTTCACAAGGAATCACTATTTTACGCCCCTCAAATAAAGCTTACACACATGCATTTGCTTCGCATTCTTCTTATTTTAATCATTCCAATATCCGGCTTGGCGCAACTTCCGGTTCCTACAAACGGAGTAGCTCCGTCAAAAGGCACTTGTTATGCGTTAAAAAATGCCACTATTTTGGTTTCACCGACAAAAACGATCGAAAAAGGAACCTTACTCATCAGAGATGGAAAAATAGTTGATGCAGGTGCAATTATTATCATTCCGCAAGATGCGATTGAAGTTGATTGTTCGGGTAAAACAATCGTTCCGGCGTTCATTGAAATGTATTCTTCATTGGGAATTCCTGAAGCAAAACAACGCACTTCCGGCCCGTACCCGCAATTGGAAACAGCCAAAGAAGGCCCTTATTATTGGAACGAAGCCATTCACCCGGAAGTAGACGCAACGGAGTTCTATCAACTTGACGAAGCGGCGATTGATGAATTACACAAAATGGGATTCGGAGCAGCAGTTGTACATCAACGCGATGGAATTGCCCGCGGAACAGGAACATTGGTGACACTGGGGAAAATTTCGGCAAAAGAAAGTGTCTTGAAACCGAAAATCGCGTCGTTTTATTCGTTTCAACCCGGCGCTTCGCGACAATCTTACCCTAGTTCCGAAATGGGAAGTATTGCCCTACTTCGTCAAGCTTTTTACGATGCAGAATGGCAGTCTCAGTATGGGAAAACAATGAATTATTCTTTGCAGGCTTTGACAGATCAGACCAAAATACCTTCCGTTTTTTATACCAATGACAAATACGAACTCTTGCGCGTTCACAAGATTGCCCAAGAATTTAAGCGCACATTTACCATTGTGGGAACAGGCAAGGAATACGAACTCACCAACATTTGGGACACCTTTCCACACACTGTGTTGATTCCGCTCAACTTCCCGGAAGGATACGATTTAAAAGATCCTTACATCAATCGACAAATTCCGATAGCCGATTTGAAACACTGGGAATTGGCGCCAACAAATCCGGCTCGGTTGATGCAGCAAAAGGCCAAATTTGCCGTAACTACTTTCGGTATTAAACAAGCTGCCGATTTCTGGAAAAACATCCACAAAGCGCTTTCCAAAGGTTGGACGGTTGATGATGCTTTGCGATCGCTTACTGTAACTCCAGCAACGCTGATCGGTGTGGAACAAGAGCTTGGAACACTGGAAACCGGAAAATGGGCCTGCTTTAATGTGTTTGATGAAAATCCGTTTTTATACGAAGCCAAGTTACTGGAAACATGGACAAAAGGCGAACGAACAGTCAAATTGGAAACCGTTTCGGCTGATATCCGCGGAACCTATAGCATGAACATTGACGGTACAAAGTATTGGATGGACATCAAAGGAACCATACAAAAACCGGAAGCGAAGGTTCGTCTACCTCGCACAATAAAAGATTCGCTCACAGGTGTTTCAAAACCGGATACACTTACTGCTGATGCTACCATTTTGTATAGCGAAAATGACATTGTGATTCACTTTTTATTGAACGAGAAAGAACTGACACAACCTTACAGTTTGAAAGGAATCGTCAATACACGTGTTTGGATTTTTGAAGGAGACGGCACCAATCCTGCTGGAAATTGGATCAAATGGAGCGCGATTCGCAATAAAAGCAACGATGAAAAAGATGCGTTGAAAAAAGCCTGGGTGCTCGATACCGCCAAAATGGGCAAACCGTTTTATCCGAACAATGCTTTTGGATTTGACTCCATACCGAAACAACAAACCATTATCATTCAAAATGCAACGGTGTGGACGAATGAAAGTCAAGGTGTGATTTCAAACGGAACCGTCGTGGTTGAAAACGGAAAAATCAAAGCCGTTTATGCAGGAAGCAGCACTTACTCCATTCCAAACGGAGCGAAAGTGATTGATGCTCAAGGTAAGTTTCTGACTTCCGGAATCATTGACGAACATTCGCACATTGCTTTGAGTAAAGGTGTCAATGAAGGTGGTCAGGCTGTATCGGCAGAAGTTCGACTCGGTGACGTGATCGATGCCGACGACATCAATATTTACCGTCAATTGAGCGGTGGAGTAACAGCCGCGCAATTGTTGCACGGTTCAGCCAATCCTGTCGGCGGACAATCTGCGTTGATCAAACTGAAATGGGGACATCTTCCGAATGATTTTCTAATTCCGAATGCCACACCTTTCATCAAATTTGCCTTGGGTGAAAATGTGAAACAAGCCAATTGGGGTGATTTTAATACGGTACGTTTCCCACAAACCAGAATGGGTGTAGAGCAAGTTTACATCGATGGTTTCTCCAGAGCATTGGCGTATCACAAAGCGCAAGAAGAATTCGACGCAATGAGTAACAAAAAGCGAGAGAAAGCAGAATTACTGCCACCAGCACGCGACCTGGAATTGGATGCTTTGTATGAAGTTGTAAGCGGAAAACGTCGCATTACCTGTCACAGTTATGTGCAATCGGAAATCAATATGCTGATGCATGTGGCCGATTCATTCGGATTTAATGTCAACACGTTCACGCACATCCTGGAAGGTTACAAAGTGGCTGACAAAATGAAAGCTCACGGAGCCGGGGCTTCTACCTTTGCCGATTGGTGGGCTTACAAATTTGAAGTAAAAGATGCTATTCCATACAATGCTTCTTTACTCAATAAAATGGGCGTTGTAGTCGCGATCAATTCGGATGACGCAGAAATGGGTCGACGTCTTAATCAGGAAGCTGCCAAAGTGGTAAAATACGGTGGTGCCACGGAAGAAGAAGCTTGGAAAATGGTAACGCTTAATCCGGCAAAATTGCTTCACCTTGACCAACAAATGGGAAGTATTGCTGTTGGTAAAGATGCTGATTTGGTGGTTTGGACAACCAATCCGTTGAGCATCGAATCGAAAGTATTGTACACCATTGTTGACGGTGAAATCTTGTTTGACAGTGAAGCAGATTTCAAACAACAAAAAGAAATGGAAGCCGAACGCGCCCGCCTTACCGCAAAAATGCAGGAAGCGAGCAAAAAAGGAGAAGCAACCAAGCCTTTCGTCAAAAAACGTCGCGGACAGTATCACTGTAACACATTGGGTGAAGAACAAACCGAAGGTCAAAACGAACATTAAACAGCATGAAAAGCATCATTATAATCGGCATCCTTTTTCTTTCAGGGTTTGTCACAGCTCAATCGCAAAAAATACTGCTTGAAAACGCCACTGTTCATACAGGAAACGGTCAGGTTTTTGAAAAAGGATT
>JBILJP010000098.1:0-13809 GCA_044377135.1 Fluviicola sp. | reverse complement strand
ATCTTACTTATTTTTTAATGAACGGGAATCCGAATGCATCTAACAATGCTCTTCCTTCTTCGTCGCTCTCAGCTGATGTAACAAATGTGATATCCATTCCTAAGATCTTGTTCACCTTGTCGATGTCAATCTCTGGGAAAATGATGTGCTCTTTAACACCTAAGTTAAAGTTTCCGCGTCCGTCAAATCCTTTGGCATTGATACCTCGGAAGTCACGAGTACGTGGCAAAGCGATGGAAATGAAACGATCCAAGAAGTCGTACATTTTATCTCCGCGAAGCGTAACTTTCGTACCAATAGGCATTCCTTTACGCAATTTGAAGTTGGAAACGTCTTTCTTAGAGTTCGTAGCCACAGCTTTTTGCCCTGCGATGCGCGAAACATCTGCGATAGCATGGTCAATGATTTTTTTATCAGCAACCGCATCACCCAATCCCTGGCTGATAACGATTTTCTGTAATCTAGGTACACGCATTACTGTCTTGTACCCAAATTTCTCCACCAATGCAGGAATAATTTCTGCACGGTATTGATCTTTTAGTCTCGGTGAATAACTCATTACTTGATCTCCTCTCCAGATTTTTTAGAATAACGTACTAACTTTCCTTTATCGTTCAATTTACGACCGGTTCTAGAAGCTTGTCCTTTTACGACTACCATCAAGTTAGAGATATTAATTGTACCTTCTTTCTCGATGATACCACCTTGAGGTTCTGAAGCACTTGGCTTCGTGTGACGTTTTACAACATTCACACCTCCAACGGTAGCACGTTCTTTTGTTCTATCAATCGTAAGAACAGTTCCTTCCTGTCCTCTTGACTCACCGCTTAGTACTTTAACAGTGTCGCCAATTTTGATGTGTAATTTCTTTTGCATGACTAACTAATTAAAGTACTTCAGGAGCAAGTGAAACAATTTTCATGTAATTGTTTTCACGAAGCTCGCGAGCTACAGGTCCAAAAATACGGGTTCCTCTCATCTCCCCCGCCTGATTCAAGATAACGCAAGCGTTATCATCGAAACGAATGTAAGAACCGTCTGGTCGGCGAACCTCCTTACGTGTTCTTACAATAACCGCCTTAGCGACCGATCCTTTTTTCACGGCACCAGAGGGCATTGCACTCTTAACAGCTACGACAATTTTGTCTCCAACCGATGCGTAACGACGTTTTGTACCACCCAAAACACGGATGACCAATACTTCTTTCGCACCTGAATTGTCAGCAACTGCAAGTCTTGATTCTGATTGTATCATTGCAATAGTTTATTTTGCTCTTTCAATAATTTCTACTAATCTCCAGTTCTTGTTCTTTGACAAGGGACGGGTCTCCATGATTTTGACAGTATCACCGATATGGCAATCGTTGTTTTCATCGTGGGCGACAAATTTAGTAGTTTTTTTCACAAACTTACCGTACTTCGGGTGTTTTACTTTTCGTTCAACAGCTACAACGATAGATTTTTCCATCTTATCGCTGGTAACAGTCCCGATACGCTCTTTTCTTAAATTACGCTTTTCCATTTCAAGCTTCTTTTACTAGACCAGGCTTAGGCCTGAGTCTCACGTTTTTTCAATTCAGTATTCAAACGAGCAATAGTGCGGCGAACGTCACGAATTTGAAGTGGATTTTCCAATGGAGTCACTGAATGTCCGATCTTCATTTTTGTTAACGTTTCGGATGAGTTCACCAAACGTGTTTTCAAGTCTTCAACTGAAAGTTTACTAATTTCTTGTTGTTTCATGGCTTCAATTATTTACCAGGTATAACATAATCGTTACGCACGACAAACTTACATTTTACAGGAAGTTTTTGTGCCGCCAAGCGCAATGCTTCTTTCGCGATTTCGTATGGAACGCCATCAGCTTCAAACATAATACGACCTGGTCTTACGACTGCCACCCAGTGGCTTGGAGCACCTTTACCTTTACCCATACGTACCTCAGCTGGTTTAGCTGTTACAGGTTTGTCTGGGAAAATACGGATCCACACCTTACCCTCACGTTTCATGTAACGCGTTACCGCGATACGAGAAGCTTCGATTTGGCGTGATGTAATCCATCCTGGCTCCAACGTTTTTAGTCCAAATGAACCGAACGCGATAGTTGCGCCACGTTGAGCTTCACCACGGTTACGACCCTTTTGTACTCTTCTAAATTTGGTTCTCTTTGGAGATAACATCTTTCGAAAATTTTAAATGGTAATTACTTCTTTTTACGGTTGTCACCACCGCGGTTTCCACCACGATTGTCTTTTCCACCAGGACGACGGTTTCCGCGATCACGGTCACCAGATGGAGCACCACCTTTAGCGCCTTGAGCAGCCATTCCGACATTTGGAGAAAGATCACGACGACCGTAAACTTCACCTTTACAGATCCATACTTTGATACCGATCAAACCATAAGTAGTCAATGCTTCGCCTACTGCGTAATCGATGTCTGCTCTGAACGTATGTAACGGAGTACGTCCATCTTTGTACATTTCTGAACGAGCCATTTCTGCACCGTTCAAACGACCTGAAATTTTCACTTTGATCCCTTCGGCGCCCATTCGCATGGTAGAACCGATAGACATCTTAATTGCACGACGGAAAGAAATACGAGCTTCTAACTGACGAGCGATTCCATCCGCTACCAAACGAGCATCCAATTCAGGACGTTTCACCTCGAAGATGTTGATTTGGATTTCTTTTTTCGTCAATTTTTTCAACTCCTCTTTCAATTTGTCGACTTCTTGACCACCTTTTCCGATAATCACACCCGGACGAGCCGTGTTGATAGTAACGGTAACGAGCTTGAGGGTACGCTCGATGATGATTTTTGCAATGCTTGCTCTGGATAAACGGGCGTGCAGATATTTACGGATTTTATCGTCTTCAACGATTTTATCGCGGTAGTCATCTCCACCGTACCAGTTAGATTCCCATCCGTGGATGAAACCTAGTCTATTACCTATTGGATTCGTTTTTTGTCCCATTTTCCTTCAATTATTTTGTGTTGCTAACGCCGTCTTTTGAACCGACAACGATAGTAACGTGGTTAGACCGTTTACGAACTCGGTAAGCTCTACCTTGAGGAGCAGTCTGGATACGTTTTAACATACCAGCGCTTCCAACTTCAATAGTCTCTACCACTAATTTTTCATCTTCAATGCTTTTACCTTCGTTTTTCGCTTCCCAGTTTGCAATTGCAGAACGCAATAACTTGGATAAACTCAACGATGCGTCTTTCGCATTGTGTTGCAATATGTTTAGAGCTTTGTTGACTTCAACACCGCGTACAAGATCTGCAACCAATCTCATTTTGCGCGGAGAAACAGAAGAGTTGTTCAACTGCGCAATTGCAGTTTGGCTCTTCTCTTCTTTTAGTTTGTCTGCTCTTAATCTTTTTCTAGCGCCCATGTCACTTGAATTTTAACTATCTTTTTTTATCCTTTTTGTTACCACCATGACCACGGAAGTTACGCGTTGGAGAGAATTCTCCCAATTTGTGACCTACCATGTTCTCTGTAACGAATACAGGAATAAACTTATTCCCGTTATGTACCGCAAATGTTAACCCAACGAAATCAGGTGTGATACATGAAGCGCGTGACCAAGTTTTGATTACTGCTTTGCTTCCATTTGCTTGCGCGTCATCCACACGTTTTGACAACTTATAGTGAACGAACGGCGGTTTTTTCAACGAACGACTCATACCTTATTTCTTTCTTCTTTCGATGATGAACTTATCTGAATACTTCTTCTTAGAACGTGTCTTATACCCTTTAGCAGGCATACCATTACGTGAACGTGGAAGACCTCCGGCATTTCTACCTTCACCACCACCCATCGGGTGATCGACTGGATTCATTACCACACCACGAACGCGAGGACGACGACCTAACCAGCGAGAGCGACCTGCTTTCCCTGATACGACTAATGAATGCTCTCCGTTAGAGACAGCACCGATAGTAGCCATACAAGTTACCAGGATCATACGTGTTTCACCAGAAGGCATTTTGATGATTGCATAGCGACCATCACGAGCGTTCAATTGCGCATACGTTCCAGCACCACGAGCGATAGCACCACCTTTTCCAGGGTGCAACTCAATGTTGTGGATAACCGTTCCTAGAGGAACGTCGGATAAAAATAGTGCGTTACCTACGTTTGGTGTTGCAGTTTTTCCCGCTACTACTTTATCACCTACTTTCAATCCTTCAGGTGCGATAATGTATCGTTTCTCACCATCCACATAATAAAGTAATGCGATACGAGCAGTACGGTTTGGATCGTATTCGATTTGTTTCACAACAGCAGGAATATCTTGCTTGTCGCGTTTGAAATCGATGATACGGTACTTCTGCTTGTGACCACCACCCATGTAACGCATGGTCATACGACCATCGTTGTTCCGACCACCAGACTTACCAATACTACCAGTTACGAGGCTCTTTTCAGGAACGTTCGTAGTGACTTCCGAGTAAGTACTGTTGATCTTGTGTCTTTGCCCTGGAGTTGTAGGCTGAAATTTTCTAAGACCCATCAGTTTCTTGTTAAAAAATTAGTTAAACAAATCAATCGTTTCTCCTGCAGCAACAGTAATGATGGCTTTTTTCCATACTTTACTTGGTTGCTCAACGACACCTCTATTCGTAAATTTTGTAGAGGATTTACCACCGCCATAAGTGAGTGTGCGTACATTAACAACGTTAACTCCGTACATCTTTTCGACGGCACTTTTAATTTCGAGCTTATTAGCCGTTCTTTCAACAACGAATGAGAAACTGTTGCTCTTTTCAGTAGCTTCAGTTGCTTTCTCGGTGATGATTGGCTTTTTAATAATACTTTTCATTGCAATTAGTTTAGAATCTTTTCGATTACTGAAATTGAACTTTCGGTAAGCACTACTTTTTTCGCATTCAATACATCGTATGTATTAACGGAATCAGCAGGTACTACTTTCACGCGTTGCAAGTTGCGGGAAGACAAGTAAACGTTATCGTTTCCTGCTCCTACGATCATCAACACTTTTTCGTTTGCCAAGTTCAAACTGGTCAATAACGATTTGAATTCTGCTGTTTTCGGTGTTGCTAAAGCGACATCCTCCAAAATCACGATTGAATCCATTTTCGCTTTGTAAGCAAATGCTGACTTACGCGCTAAACGTTTCAATTTGATGTTTAATTTGAAGTGGTAGTTGCGTGGGCGTGGACCGAAGATACGACCACCACCGATACGAGTACCGGATTTAACACTACCTGCACGAGCACCACCGGTACCTTTTTGCTTCTTAATTTTTCTGGTAGATCCAGCGATCTCTGCTCTTTCTTTCGACTTGTGCGTTCCTTGACGACGATTGGCCAAGTGTTGCTTAACGTCTAAGTAAATCGCGTGATCATTCGGCTCAATACCGAAGATCTCATCCGACAAGGATACTTTTTTGGAAGTAGCCTTTCCTTTGCTGTCTATTACTTTTACTTCCATTATTTCTCAATTGTTACGGTTGCACCTTTAGGACCAGGGATTGATCCTTTTACGATAAGTAAGTTTTTGTCAGTCATAACTTTCAAAACTTGAAGGTTTTCCATCTTCACACGTTTGTTACCCATCTGACCCGCCATGCGCATTCCTTTGAATACACGTGCAGGATAAGAACATGCTCCGATTGAACCCGGTGCACGCAGACGGTTATGTTGACCGTGTGTAGCTTGTCCAACCCCGCCAAATCCGTGACGTTTCACAACCCCTTGGAAACCTTTTCCTTTGGAAGTTCCTACTACACCAACGTATTCGCCCTCTTCGAACAACTCTACGTTAACAATATCTCCGAGACTAAGTGCGCTTTCAAAACCTTTGAACTCAACCAAACGAGATTTCGGTGTTGTGTTCGCTTTTTTGAAGTGACCTTTCAATGCATTCGGCGTGTTTTTTTCTTTACGCTCTCCGAATCCTAATTGAATGGCCTCGTACCCGTCTTTCTCTTGTGTTTTAACCTGAGTCACTACACAAGGACCAGCTTCTATTACTGTGCATGGTGTTGCCTTACCCTCGGCACTGTAGACGCTAGTCATTCCGATTTTTCTACCAATAATTCCAGGCATACTTTACTAATTATAAATTATAAATTATTAAAGTGATGTAAATGATTCCATTTGGGGACGTGATAAATCGCGCCCCCACCGGACATTTCATCACACTTTAATTTCTACATCAACTCCACTAGGAAGCTCCAATCGCATTAACGCATCTACTGTTTTTGAAGAAGAACTGTAGATATCCAACAAACGCTTGTAAGAACACAATTCGAACTGCTCACGCGCTTTTTTGTTAACGTGTGGAGAACGCAATACAGTGTAAATACGTTTGTGTGTCGGAAGTGGAATTGGTCCACTAACTACCGCTCCCGTAGCTTTTACGGTTTTAACGATTTTCTCAGCCGACTTATCAACTAAGTTGTGGTCGTATGATTTTAATTTAATTCTAATCTTTTGGCTCATTACTTATGTATTAAGCGGAAACTTTTCCATTAACTTTTGATATAACCTCTTCAGCAACATTCTTAGGAGCCTCAGCAAAGTGAGAGAATTCCATAGAAGAAGTAGCACGACCCGATGACATGGTACGCAATTGTGTTACGTAACCAAACATTTCAGACAATGGAACATCAGCCTTAACGACTTTAGAACCGTGTTTGTCATCCATTCCACGCATCATACCACGACGACGGTTCAAGTCACCAACGATATCACCCATGTTTTCTTCCGGACACACAACTTCAATTTTCATGATTGGTTCCAACAAGATCGGTTTTGCTTGTTTCAATGCTGAACGGTAAGCCATTTTCGCAGCCATCTCGAACGATAATGAATCTGAATCGACCGCGTGGAATGAACCATCAATCAACTCTACTTTCATTGCTTCAACAGGGAAACCTGCCAATACACCGTTTTTCATGGATTCTTTGAAACCTTTCTCAACCGATGGGATAAATTCACGTGGAATGTTACCACCTTTAATCGAGTTAACGAATTCCAAACCAGTTTTTTCAGGATCTGTTTGCGGAGAAATTTTAACCAAGATATCGGCAAATTTACCACGACCACCCGATTGTTTTTTGTAAACCTCACGGTGATCAACTCCAGCAGTGATATCCTCACGGTAAGACACTTGTGGTGCACCTTGATTTACCTCTACTTTAAACTCACGTTTCAAACGGTCAACGATGATCTCCAAGTGAAGCTCACCCATTCCTGAAATGATTGTTTGTCCTGTTTCCTCATCTGTGTTTACACGGAATGTCGGATCTTCTTCAGACAATTTGTTCAAACCTGTTGACAAACGATCTGAGTCAGCTTGAGTTTTAGGCTCAATAGCGATTCCGATAACCGGCTCAGGGAAGTTCATTGATTCCAAAATGATCGGATGACCTTCTGCACACAATGTATCACCTGTACGGATATCTTTAAATCCAACTACCGCACCGATATCACCTGCACCAAGCTCATCAATTTGATTTTGCTTGTTAGCGTGCATTTGGAAGATACGAGAGATACGTTCTTTATTGTCAGAACGCGTGTTGTAAACGTAAGAACCTGCAGGAAGAACACCTGAGTAAGCACGGATAAAGCACAAACGACCTACGAAAGGATCGGTTGCAATTTTAAACGCCAATGCAGCAAATGGAGCATCGTAAGAAGGTAAACGCTCTTCTTCTTCATCTGTTTTTGGATTCGTTCCAACAATAGAACCGTTATCCAATGGAGAAGGAAGAATTTCCATTACCATATCCAACATTGCTTGTACACCTTTGTTTTTGAAAGATGAACCACACATCATTGGAACTACTTTTCCTGAAATTGTAGCTGCACGTAATGCAGTCAAAATCTCACGCTCAGTTAATGAATTCTCGTCTTCGAAGAATTTCTCCATCAACGTTTCATCAAACTCAGCAACAGCTTCCAATAATTCACTTCTTAAGCGACGTGCTTCGTCAATGATATCAGCAGGGATTTCAACTTCCTGGAAAGTCATACCCATATCGTGCTCATTCCACTCGATCCCTTTAAAGTTGATCAAGTCAACAACTCCTCTGAAGTTATCTTCGTCACCGATATTGATTTGCAAGGGCAACGCGTGGCTACCCAACATTTCTTTTACCTGACGACAAACATTCAAGAAGTCAGCTCCTGAACGGTCCATTTTGTTAACGAAACCGATACGTGGAACATTGTAGTTATTAGCCAAACGCCAGTTAGTCTCTGATTGAGGCTCAACACCATCAACAGCAGAGAATAAGAACACCAAACCATCCAATACACGTAACGAACGATTCACCTCAACTGTAAAGTCAACGTGTCCCGGAGTATCAATAATGTTGATATGGTAGTTTTGGCCTCTGTATTTCCAATTAACTGTTGTAGCAGCAGAAGTAATGGTAATACCACGCTCTTGCTCTTGCTCCATCCAGTCCATGGTAGCACCACCGTCGTGAACCTCACCAATTTTGTGGTTTACACCAGCATAGTAAAGGATACGTTCGGTAGTGGTTGTTTTTCCAGCATCGATGTGAGCTGCAATACCAATATTTCTTGTGAATTTAAGATCTCTTGCCATGACTATTAGAATCTAAAATGTGAGAATGCTTTATTCGCTTCAGCCATACGAAGTGTATCTTCTTTCTTTTTGAAAGCAGCACCTTCTTCTTTTGAAGCAGCAATAATTTCAGAGGCCAATTTACCTGCCATTGATTTCTCGTTACGTTTACGAGCGTAACCGATCAACCATTTCATAGCCAACGATTGTTTACGTCCTTCACGAACCGGAGTAGGGATTTGGAAAGTAGCCCCACCAACACGACGAGAACGCACCTCCACAGATGGAGTAACGTTTTCCAATGCTTTTTTGAACACTTCCAATGCTTCTTGTTCTTCTAATTTCTTGTCTACGATTTCAATTGCATCGTAGAAAATCTTAAATGCCAGGTTCTTTTTACCGGAATACATCAAGTTGTTTACAAACTTCGTTACTAGAACGTCGTTAAACTTTGGATCCGGGAGGATGGCAATTTTTTTCGCTTTTCTTCTTCTCATCTCTTCAAAGTTTTATTATTTCTTAGCTTTTGGACGTTTTGTTCCATACTTAGAACGACGTTGTGAACGGCCTTCAACACCAGCTGTATCTTCCGCACCACGAACGATGTGGTAACGAACCCCTGGTAAATCTTTAACCCTTCCACCACGCACAAGAACCAAAGAGTGTTCTTGTAAGTTGTGACCTTCACCACCGATGTAGGCATTTACCTCTTTACCGTTGGTAAGACGAACACGCGCTACTTTACGCATAGCTGAGTTCGGCTTCTTAGGTGTAGTGGTGTACACACGCACACATACTCCTTTGCGCTGCGGACAAGAATCCAAAGCCGCTGACTTTGACTTCTTTACTACCGCAGTCCTTCCCTTGCGCACTAACTGTTGGATAGTTGGCATACAGTACTCAAATTTTGTTTGTTAATAAATATAATTCTACCCCAAAGAACACACTTTGAGGGGTGCAAAGATAGAGAGAAATTCTTAGGATGCAAGGGCTTTGCTAAAAAAGTGCTGTTTTTGAACAAATTAATGTTGATGAGATCATTTTTTCGAAACCCTAAAATTGAGAACTAGAGAATGGGTAACCAGAATTGAAACTTATCCAGTTCCACGACTTCATAAATACCCGTTCCCTCAAATAATCAAACTCTGTAACAAATAGCATTGATATTCATGCCCGCTCCTACAGAAGCAAAAAGCACTACATCTCCTTCAGAAATTTGATAACCGTTCATTTTGCCATTTTTCACCATATTATAGAGTGTAGGAATTGTAGCAACGGAACTGTTCCCTAATTTATGGATGTTCATTGGCATTAAGTGTTCGGGCATTTCGTTTTCACCATACAATTTGTACAATTCGCGAACAATGGCTTCGTCCAGCTTTTCGTTTGCCTGGTGAATGAATATCTTTTTGATTTGTTGGATGGAAACTCCTGCTTTATCGATGCAGTCTTTCATCGCCAAAGGCACATGCTTGATGGCGTATTCGTAGACTTTTCTTCCTTTCATTTTCACGTAACGAATCCGAGGATCAGATTCGGGGAAGTTTGATTTACCTAGATACAAGTAATCGAGTTCATCTGTGCAGTGACTTTGTGCGCTCATTGAAAGAATACCGCTTTGCGTATCGTCTTTTAACTCAATAATCGATGCGCCCGCACCATCTGCAAAAATCATACTGTCGCGGTCATGCGGATCCAATACTCTGCTTAACGCTTCTGCTCCGATCACCAAACAGCGTTTTGCCATTCCTACCTGAAGAAAGGCGTGTGCCTGAATCATTCCTTGCACCCAACCCGGACAACCAAACAACACGTCGTAAGCAACGCAATTCGGATTAACAATTCCCAATTTATGTTTCACACGGGAAGCGATGGAAGGAACCGCATCTGTTTGAATGGTATGTTTGATTACATCCCCGAAATTGTGCGCAACAATGATTTGATCGATCTCCTCGCGTGAGCAACCGGCATCTTTAATGGCATCTTCGGCAGCTAAGGCCGCCATATCGGAACATTGTAGATCTGAAGATGCATATCGTCGCTCCTGAATACCTGTAATGGATTCAAATTTACGCGCAATAACTTCGGGTGATAATTCGATTTTCTCGTGCTTTTCATCGTAAAACTCATTTACCATGAAATCGCGATTGGTTTTTATGATCGTTGGAATGTAGGCCCCCGTACCTGTAATAATACTTCTCATTTAATATTGATTTTAACACAATCGTTTGATCGAGAAGTCGGGGGTGTCATGAGCGATTAACTCATCTATGGGGTGATTGTTTTAACGATTACAAAGGTAGAACTATTTCGGAATTAACGGCCAAAATGAACTTGTCTAATCCCCAATTTACCTTAAAAAGGTGATCCATCTGAGTGTTTAGTATTCATCCGGATCACCCTGAGTAATTATATTATTCAACACATGAACTTACCTGTTCACACAAAAGCGTAAACTGCTCGTCTCACCGTTTTGACCGGTCAATTGCAGGATGTACATTCCCTCTGAAAGTGCTGAAATGTTAAGTTCTGAAGTTTGTCCATTTAACACTCCTGTTTCCATTTCTTGTCCTGTCAGTGTGAAGATTTGGTAATCTGCCTTTCCTCTCGGAAGCGTAACATGCAATACATCATTGGCCGGATTTGGAGCTACTGTAACTAGAAAAGCATTGTTTTCAGCTAAACCCAGATGTGTCAACATATACTCGCAGTCTTCACCGGATGGGTTATAGATCAAGCTATCATCTTGAAAAGAACAAAAATCAAACTGATACCACTCTACAATAATCGTAGAATCGCAACTTCTGCCAGTTGGAAACAAGAATTCATCCATTGCTCCAAAATGAGAATTGACAGGCCCTTGTATACCCAAAGAACCACCAACAGAATCAACAAGAATTAATTGAATGGCTTGCTCACCGTTTAAATTAACGGTTCCAACCGATTCGACTTTCGTATACGAAGAATCGTTACATTGCAACCATTCGGAACCATCTTCAATCAACCAAGAATCGCTAACAGAAGCAGAAAAGTCATACAATACATTGAAATGATTTTCGTCCCAATAATAAACGGTATCGTTCGACGCTCGCGTATACCAGCTTCCGAAAACAGATGCTGTATGCCCAATGTTACCATCTGGTCCGGTCACGAAAAACGCATGCTTCGTACCATTGAGTTTTTGGCATGAAAACCCTTCTATTAACGTATCACCAGTTTGTTCGATTTTGATAAATCCACCTTCTGAGATGGTCCAGTAATTATAGTGCCAAACAGGATTTGAATTAACCCATACTTGGGCGAACATTGTGAATGTGAATAAAATGAAAGCGGTAGTTATTGTTGTTTTCATATCTAGTTTATTTAGTTACAGATAACGAAGATACAACAGAAGCGACAAAATTAGCATTCCTTTGACTGAAAGGGCATAACGGTTGATTACAGTGAACAAAATAATCATTTCAACGACCTAACGATCTGAACGGTTTTCCGTATTCAAGTCGGAGAGTTTTATGAACTTCACTGATAGCTCAACAAACCTAAAAACTCATTAACCCAACAACTTTCTTATCAACATTCCCAACCACACAACAAAGCAAACCCTTATCTTTGCAACTATGGATTATTTGGATAGCCTAAACGAAAGTCAACGCGTTGCCGTAGAGAACATTGAAGGACCCACAATGGTTATTGCCGGTGCTGGTTCAGGAAAAACCCGTGTATTGACCTTTCGAATCGCTTATATGATGCAAAAAGGAGTTGATCCGTTCAATATCTTAGCACTTACGTTTACCAATAAAGCAGCGAAAGAAATGACCGAGCGTATCGGCTCTATTGTTGGTGGCGGCGAAGCGAAGAATATCACAATGGGTACTTTTCACTCGGTTTTTGCGCGGATATTACGCTTCAATGCCGACCGCCTTGGATACCCGCAAAACTTCACTATTTACGATACCCAAGACACCAAAAGCTTGCTGAAAGACATTGTCAAAGAACTCAATCTCGACGATAAAATCTACAAACCGAGCATGGTTTACGGACGTATTTCAGCAGCCAAAAACAACTTGATTTCGCCGGAAGCTTACGCTGAAAATACCGATATCATTGCGGAAGATCGTCAGAGTCAACGTCCTGAATTGGCACGACTTTATAAATCGTACACCGTTCGCTGTTTCAAGGCCGGAGCGATGGATTTTGATGATTTACTTTATCAAACCAATGTGCTTTTGCGCGATTTTCCGGATGTGTTACATTATTACCAGCAAAAATTCCGCTATATTTTAGTGGATGAGTACCAGGATACGAATTATGCTCAGTACCTTATCGTAAAGAAATTAGCCGCTGTTTATGAAAACCTGTGTGTGGTAGGCGATGATGCGCAAAGTATTTACTCGTTTCGTGGCGCAAATATTCAGAATATCCTGAATTTCAAAAACGATTACCCCGATTTTAAACTCTTCAAACTCGAACAGAATTACCGCAGTACACAAACCATTGTGGAAGCTGCTAATAGTGTGATTTCTCGCAACAAAGAGCAAATCAAAAAAAGCGTTTGGACGGAAAACGAACAAGGTCAGCCCATCAAGGTGATCCGCACCATGACGGATAATGAAGAAGGTAAAATCATTGCCAATAAGATCTTCGATATCAAACACGCCGAAACCAGTAAGTGGAGTGATTTCGCTATTCTTTACCGCACCAACCGTCAATCGCGTTCGTTTGAGGAGGCATTCCGCAGGCTGAATATGCCGTATAAAATCTACGGCGGATTGTCGTTTTATCAGCGCAAGGAAATCAAGGATTTGATGGCTTACTTTCGCTTAACGGCCAACCCGAAAGATGAAGAAGCACTCAAACGCGTGATCAATTATCCGAAACGCGGCATTGGTAAAACATCATGGGAAACAATTGTGATTGCAGCCAACCAGTACAACGTTTCTTTGTGGGACGTGATTGCTGACTTTATGAGTTATCCGGTGAACATTCCCGGAGCCGCCAGAGCCAAGATCAGTGATTTTGTAACGATGATTAAAAGCTTTTCGGCGCAATTGCTTACGCAGTCTGCATACGACCTGGCACAGCACATTGCGAAGTCTTCCGGAATTTTAAAAGAACTTTATACCGACAAAGATAAGGGGCCGGAAGAAGTAGAACGTTATCAAAACATTGAAGAACTCCTGGCCGGTATCAAAGAATTTACCGTTCAGCGTGGCGAAGACGAACAAGCGATTCT
>JBILJP010000441.1:0-3861 GCA_044377135.1 Fluviicola sp. | reverse complement strand
ACATACGGAACTTCTTTCGAGATAGAGGTTCCTAAGTTTGAATTGCAAAACTGAATCAGGTTGGGCAACGCCGTTGGATTGGCGTAATAGTCGCCCCCACCGTTGTATTTCAATACTGCCAATTGATAGGTTCCTTGTGCCATTGCAGCAAACGAAACCAACATCAAACTCATTCCAACAATGATTCTTTTCATATCTTTTTACTTGCTATCGCCAACGTTGTTGCTACTAAACCGGCTGTTTCGGTTCGAAGCCTTGATTCCCCTAAATGTATGGCTTTATATCCTGATTTCAATGCCAGTTCCACTTCGCGTTTACTGAAATCTCCTTCGGGACCTATAAGCACAGGTCCTTCAAGGGTTACAGAAAGCAACGAAGATTTTTCGCCCTCCATGCAATGCGCTATGCCACCGTTGGGAAATTGTGCAATGAAAGCGTCAACGGTTGTCAACGGATCCAATTGCAGTAGAAAATCGTGTTGTGCTTGTTTCATGGCCGAAATTGCAACCCGTTCCAAGCGATCTAACTTCAAATTTACTCGTTCGGAATGATCACCTTGCAGAAAAGACAGACGCGTTGCTCCTATCTCCACAATTTTCTCTACCATCCATTCCATACGATCGAGGTTTTTGGTCGGTGCAATCGCCAGGTGAAATTCCTGTTCGGGTTTTTCTTTTTGTTCCAAGTGCACACATTCCACCAAACACCTTTTCGGATGATCTTCAACAATGCGTGCTGTCAATAATTTCCCTTTACCGTCGAGCAACAATATTTCCTCACCTACGACCATACGCAATACGCGCACAATGTGTTTTGACTCCTCTTCCGGAAGATGAAATTGAGCTGTTTCGGGAATGGTTGACAGGAAAAATCGACGCATCAATTCATGAGTTTATAGAGCATTTCGCGCATCAATTCACCTTCTGTAAAAGTAGAATTCCCGACACCTTTTGCCTTTAGATCGTATTCGTGTAAGATGGCCACATTGGAAGCCAATATTTTGGGTGGATACTGATTGGCGGCCTGCATTAATTCTTTGGCAACAAACGGATGAACGCGCAAACTGGTCGCCACTGCATCGGGTGATTTATTGGGCAAAAAGTGAATGCGCATGAGATTGGTGTAGAACCCGAATAAATTGGATATGATGGCAATGATGGAATGATCTTTCGGGTTGCGCTCAAAATAATGTGCTATCTGAAACACCTTCAATGAATCGCGCTTGGCAATGGCATTTGTAAGCTCAAAGTTGTTGTAATCTTTACTAATCCCAATGTTTTCTTCGATGTGAATATCACTGATGCGCGTTCCTTTCTCAAGAACAATGCTCAGTTTTTCCAATTCATTGACAATTCGACCGAGATCATTTCCTAAAAATTCGCCCAATAAAGCCGAAGCCTTGGACGTGATATCAAAACCGATTCCTTTTACATAATTGGCAATCCAGTCGTTGAGCTGATATTCTTTTACTTTTTCCGATTTAAAAACGAGTCCTGTTGAGGCCAATTCTTTGACCATCTTACGTTTTCCATCAAGGCTTTTGTATTTATGGCAAATCACAAAAACAGTGGAAGGATTCGGCTGAGCACAATAACTTTCGAGTGCGTAGATATCCTTCATATCCTGTGCTTCGCGGAGCACCACCAATCGTCTTTCCGACATCATCGGGAAACCTTTGGCCTCGCTTACAACTGCTAGCGGATCAGCATCGCGACCATAAAAAACCGTTTGGTTAAAATCGCGTTCGTGTTCCTCTAGTGCATTTTCGATAATGGCATCACAAATGGCATCAATGAAATATGGTTCTTCGCCGTGCAATGCATAAATCGGCTTAAACTGCTTGTTTTTGATGTCCTTTATGATAGACTTATAATCCATGATTCAAAAATAAGAGAATTGTATGACAAATGGGACGACAAGTTAGCCGATTTACTTCCAAAATCGATTCGCTATTGTTAGTTTAATTACAATCACATTTTTTATTGCCAGCGGAAAGTAGATTAAAAACGATAGATTCCGCTAGTAATAATTTATTACCAGCGGAAAAGTACAAAAATTGAACAGATTCCGCTATTAATATTTTTATCATCAGCGGAAAATGAATACATTTGTAGAGATTCCGCTGATAATAAAATGAAACCGATACCAAAAAAAATTATTGGACGAGCACATGAACAGCAATTACTTAGCGCTATTTGCGCTAGTAAAGACAGTGATTTATTAGCGATAACCGGCCGGCGTAGAGTAGGTAAAACCTACCTTATCAGAACCTATTTTCAACAACAACTTCATTTTGAATTTAGCGGTGTAATCAATGCCGGTTGGGAAACACAGCTTCAAAATTTTGATTATGCTTTGCGCAGATACGAAAGACCTTCAGCCAAACGAAGTAAACCAGCCAATTGGTTAGAAGCATTTCACCAACTCACAGTTTACATGGACTCACTAAAGACTAGCGAAAAAAAGATTGTCTTTATCGATGAATTCCCATGGTTAGATACACACAAATCAAACTTTCTCAGTGCATTCGATTGGTTTTGGAACACCTGGGCTGTACGCAAAAACATTCTCGTTATTATTTGCGGATCAGCTACTTCATGGATGATTCAAAAAATCATTAACCATAGAGGTGGCTTACACAATCGTGTTACCAAACGCATCCATTTAGAACCGTTTACATTGGGTGAAACCGAACATTATCTCCAACAGCACAATATTCGCCTCAACCGTTACCAAATCACTACATTATATATGGTGTTTGGTGGCGTTCCGCATTACCTGAATGAGATTGTTTCGGGAGAAAGTGCGATGCAAACCATACAACGGGTGTGCTTCGATAAAAAAGGATTACTTGTAAACGAATTTGACAACTTATACAGGGCACTTTTTATCCAGGCAGATAATCATATAGAAGTTGTAAAAGCGTTAGCAAAAAAACGAATCGGACTTTCCAGAAAAGAATTGCTGGCAACAAGTAAACTGAAAGACGGTGGTACCTTTAGTAAAGTGTTGGAAGAGTTGGAATGGTCGGGTTTCATTGAATCTTACGCTCCTTTCGGAAAAATCAAAAAAGACAAACTGTTTCGGCTAACAGATGAGTTTTCGTTGTTTTACCTGACATTCATGTATCAGAAAAAAAACGTGAACTGGCAACAACTGGCAGCAAGTTCAGTCTGGAAAAGCTGGAGTGGCTATACCTTCGAATCGATCTGCATGAAACACCTGCCACAGCTTAAAAAAGCACTCGGAATTGCATCTGTTTATACCGAATACAGCAGTTTTATCAGCAAAGGAAAACTTTCAGCAAAAGGTGCGCAAATTGATTTGTTGATCGATAGAAACGACCAGGTGATCAACCTCTGCGAAATGAAATTCACCGATCAACCTTTTATCATAACCAAAGCATATGCCGCACAATTACGCGAAAAGAAAGCTGTTTTCATGAATGAAACCGGAACAAAAAAAGCCGTCTTTCCGACCTTTATCACTAGTTTTGGCGTAGTGAGTAACGAACATAGTATCGGTTTGATGCAGCAACATGTTTTACTCGACGATTTATTTCAGCCCGCATAATGGAACCGTTAAATTTACCTCCGGCAAAACTGAACCTTTCCCGCAAAGGTGAACAAGTTGTTGTGTGGTGCATCATTCGCAAAAAACACTTATTGCTTACTCCCGAAGAATGGGTGCGCCAACATGCCATTCACTTTCTCATCAACGACCGGCAAGTTCCAATCGGACGCATCAATTCAGAGCACCTGGTACAGATAAACGGTCAAGCCCGAAGGTGCGATATCGTAGTGTTCTCAGCGTTTGGAAAACCCGCTTTGATTGTTGAATGTAAAGCTACTTCCATTCCGA
>JBILJP010000097.1:0-13817 GCA_044377135.1 Fluviicola sp. | reverse complement strand
TATGCAGTAAGTTCTATGCCTACGCCAAATACGATTACGACTTTGAACCCAATTATCACAAACGGATACTACAGTTCTTTTTGTTTATTGATCAACTTGGGTATCACAACCCGAAGGTTGTTAAACACCTGAGGAATAAGTAAATCCTGCATCAACTACCCTGAAACACGAGGTCTCAGTTCTGGTCTTTATCTTTGATTGTGACATCTTTTAGCGCTTCGGTGATACTTAAACATCCCCTAATACGAACATCATTCAAAAATGTTATCCCGTTGGAATTAAATGATTTAAATTGAAAAAGAAACTATATCAACAACACTGAAACACTACCAAGAGCATACATGCTAATCTGATACACTACCACCTGTTCGACCAACAATCATTTCATTTATTAAGGCATTACCTTCAAAGTAGTCTAAATGATTGTTCTCCTTATTAACAAGATTTAAGAGTAATAAATTTAAATCTTTATCAAGTAGATATTGTTCTAATTCTATTAAATATTTATTTTTAAATGTGATTCTATAAAGATAGAATAATGAAAAAACCTTAGCGACATCATCAGAATTTTTAACACTTTTGATTTTTTCCAAACTTGAAACGATTGTTTTTATATGTGCCATTTTTAAATTGGAACATAAGTATTCAATAGTTGAAATAAGAACGTAGTGATTATCATTTCTATATTTATTAAGAAATGATAAACAAATTTTGTAATCAAGGTCTAGATTAAAATCCGTTGCTGAATCAATCAAATCAGAAACAAACAATCTATTCTTATTTAATAAATTATTGTTTATGAATTTTTCTATCAAAGAAAAATTTTCTTCTGTAAAGGCAGGAAATTGAAATAGAAACTCTGTAATTAAATTCTTTTTGGGGCAGAGCAATATTACTTCTAAATCACTATTATCAACAGATGATTGTTTCATGATTTTATTGTAAAAACTCTTCTTAAATTTCACAGCTTCTGATTTCATTTGGACGTTATGTGAAAATTATTAAATTATTTTTTATCGCCACTCTGACGAGACCGTCTCTGACCAAGATTTTTTTGATCCTTTTTCCATTTTTGCATATCTGATGAGCTAGCATTTCCAGAGTTAATTCGTTCTTGAATTGCTTGTCGTTCATCATCTTGCAGTCGTCCATTATTTCTCCCTCTTTGCGCTTCTTGTATCTCATATCCTGATGATGTAACTGGAACAATTTGTTCAACATACTGATGATTAGGCTCGTATGTAATAATTTCATATGAAACATAAAGTAAAAGCCCCACAAGAATACCTGGGCCCGTTTCAGAAGTGCTTATCACGACAGCTCCAGCGCCTGCCATCGTAGGGCCAGAATTCTCTGATTCTACTTGTTTACGAGTCCCTGGGACTGTTTTATAACCCTCTGGTGCATCATTAGATGTTGTTGAAGGTGTCCCTTTTATTGTTGGTGAATTTGGAAAACACTGGCCTACATTAGAATTTTCTACAGCAACTGGTTGTTTAGTAGGAGATGTATTTGTAGGTGTCGGTGGACTCCATTGCTGAGTTTTAATTTCTTCTGTTCTTGTTTTTGAAACTTTACCATGCTCATCAAAATATCTATAAACCCTTACGTCAACATTAGAACTATTATCAATTTTAGTATGTGATTTTTTAACGTGCTTATTACCATCTCCATCATACCAAACATTGTAAACATGAACTTTTTCTAATCCTTCTAATTCCACAGCATTCATTACTTCATTTTCACTAAAAGCATATGGGCTATTATATGGATATTGACTCGCCAACGGATCCACCGCAAAGAATCGTCCGATTCTAGGGTCATGCATACGATACTCAAAGTTCAACGAGTTATTCGCGCCTTTCAGTTCATCGTCTTTTTCCTGACCTTGAAATGAGTATCTGTACTCAGGCGTATTTCCATTCCTATACGGTAAAGCCTGACCGAAGGGGTAATAATCACTGTAACTCACCACATCTGGTTGGAAGTAAGCAACCGTTGTACCATTTGTAGAAGTAGCCAATTTACGGTCTTTCACCACGTTTAAGACATTGCCCAAGTGATTAGCTAGCTCATAGGCTTTGTCACCAATCAAGTTGGTGTAATGCGCATTTGCTGTTGGTATTGGTGCTGTCAATGGTTGCATTCCCAGAACTGTGGTTGTATTTAAATCTTCTACTCCTATCCGGCTTGAGCCGTAGAGGTTTCGTTCCGAAAGATACAAAATATTATCATCGTCCAACGAATGGGTAAACGAATAAATACTCATTGGGTTTCCTTGCGCATCGAGCACATAGAAAGTCTTCTCCCAAGAACCGTTGGTAGAAACTACATTTTTAGCAATGCGGTGGCCCATGGCATCATAAGTAAACTCAATGGTTTTACCCGCCAACGCGCCACCATAGGTTACTTTCTTCACCTTGTTGGTTACCGTCCATTCAATCAGACTGATGTTTTCAGCCACATCTTTGGTTAGCTGACCAATTTTATCGTACTCGTAATTGTTTGCAGCCTGATCATCCAGATCTCCACTGAGTATACCCGCGCTGATCAAATCATCCACATGCCCTAAACGGTTGGTGGCCAGTGGTTGAGTAGCAGGTTGAATATCAGGCGTGTATTCCGAATTGTTATTCAACAAATATTTGTAATCAAAATCATCGATCTGCACTACAGAAGCATTATTGGATGGTGTCCAGTTTTTGAGGGTTTTAATATTACCATTGGCGTCAAAACTATATTTGCTGGCATAACCACTTGCTACAGGTGTAGTTCCAGGTGTGATAGCCTGGTAACCTTTCATATCGGTAATACGGTTAAGTTGATCGTATTCGTAAACCGTACGGTGTGTGTAGGCGGGTTGCGGTGCTCCCGTACCGTTATCCACATTACCCATCAGTTGCTCGGTGAGTCCGGAGATGGCCGTGTGCATGGCTCGGATGTTACCGTTGTAATACTGACGATCTATGTTTGGAGTAGGATATCCTTCATCTTTCCACAACTGGTTTTGGTTGCCTACAGCAGCATTCTGAGAATGCCCCAACATGGCCATGGTGTTGGCGTTGTAGTCTCCACTGAAATAACTCAAACTGTACCCAAACACATCGCGCCCGGCATAAGCGTTGAGTGAAGCTGATGTTCTTCCGTCGGCACCCATCATCTTATTGGCATCGATTTCTTCACCATTTACACTTTTTAACCAACCTTGAATGGTATAGGCATAATCGGTCGCCTCTACTTTTTTCTCACCTATTTCTGTTCTGGCCAATGGTCCGTGATCGTAGTAAAAGTACTTGGCGTCTTTCTCAAATACCACATCGTCTTTGGAGGTCTCAGCTACCACTATACGGTTATCCGAATCGTACTGATAACGGTGAATGAACTGATCTACATAGCCTTTTTGGTAAATCACTTTGTTTACGTTTCCGCTCACTAAATCATAGTTGTAGTTGAGGTGCTTGATGTGCTGACCCAAGGCTAATAAATTGGCATCCGTAGTGATTTGAAGCATCTGTGCAACGTTCCCATGTACGTCATAATCGTAGAAGGTGGCGTTGTCATACACATTCATATTTGTATTGAAGGTGCTTTGGTAAATCACGCCTACAATGCGATTGCGCGTATTATTGGCAGCATAAGTACTCCCAAATAAGCTAGTAATTGTGCTGGTGCCGCCCACCACAGGCGAAGTTACATCTGTAAGTGTAACACCGTTCATGAATTTTAATTCATCGTAAATGGAACGGGTAACTTCTACACGAGAGGCATCCATGTTGCTTGGGAAGTCCGGTGCATTTTGACCGGTAAGCCCAGTAAATACGGTAAGATCATAACGTACTTGACCTTCTTCGGTAATCTCATAGTTGTATGCATTATCAGAAATGAATTCCCCTGCTTCTACTACACGACCTAACCCATCATAACGAGTGTAGCTAAAACGCTCCGGTGATAAGTTGGCTTGTTTGGCGTTTTGGCTCATTACCAAACGCCCCAAACGGTCATAAGCAAATTTACTGATACCGCCATCCGGAGTTTCCTGATACACCAACTGGTTCAATGAATTGTAACGGTATTTGGTCTCAAAGGTATGCTCAGGTGCTTTTTTAATACCGGCAATGGTGTTGAGTGTTTCTTCGGGGGTACTTGCTCTAAGCGCATCCATCTGCGTATAGGTTGCCGTATTGGCTTCTCCTACTTCCAAACGGTCCACACCTTGAGGCGGAACGGTTTGAATAAGGTTTCCGGCACGATCATAATAATAGAGCGTGTAGTGATATTCTTTATCCAGGTGACTTTCGGTAAACGTTTCAACAACGGTAGCCATTGCTTGTTGGATGTAATCTTGCGTAAAAGACGCGCCCATTTGAGCAAGGTAGATCTCATATTGGCTCGCCATATTAACATTGGCTACAAAATTGGCCCATTGGTCACAAGGGAACGTTCCTCCATCAGCGGGAAATGAAACTTGCGGTGAATTGGCAGGGCATATTTCAGAATGGGCTGGCAAGTATATGTTGGCAACGTATTCATTCCAGGTGGTATTTTCATTTCCTGAGGTGCCGATGTAAGTGATATAAGGATCAATGGCGTTTGACAATAATATGCTGGAATAACCGAGAGGAGTTGCACCGAATTGGGAAATGCTCATGTAGTTTATGTTCAAAACGCTGGCAATACTGCGTGTTGTGATATAATCCATGTAGGCATCCAAAATATAAGCAAACTGATTGGCACAGAACAAATCTTGGTTAACCATGTATTCCTGTTCAAAAATGGTCAAATCAGAGGACGATAAACTTCCTGCAAATTGCGCATGCATAAAAGTAGTGTAGGTTGTGTAGGCATCTGTGCAACTGATCGGAGCTTGCAATTGTGGTCCACAATCATCGCATGGAGCCGCGTTTTGCAGACATGCAATGCTACCGGTGATTGTTATTGTAGTGTTGTTTGACAAGAGCGCCGTGCAACTAAAATTGGTAGCACTAGTCATAATAACATTAGAAATAGATGTAACGATCGTACCATTTGAAACCACTAAGTTGGCTGAACATGTTGGAGAAAAACGATCATAGTTAGGTGCCTGACTTACAAAACTTGCATTATAGAGTTGATTGTCCCAAGAAAAAACAACAGCATCAGACATTGATAAGTAAGGCTGAAGAGCCTCTATTGAAGTAGGCTTGTATCCTTGTGGAACAGTAGAATGACTCAACAAATAGTTAAAAACACCCTCGATGGCAAGTTCCTTACTTACCTCCGGTTCACATGGACAACTTAAATCCAAGATCACATTCTTCGTATTGTTGAATTGGTATTCATAAGTCGCACTTTTTGTGCTTAGGGTGCTATTGTAAATATAATTTACGTAAACCGTTGTTCCGATAAACTCAATTGAATTAATGAATTGTACAGCCGGCATATTGCTTACAGGAATTGAAAGTGCATTGGACCCTGAAACAATTCTTAAATAATTAGCCGTTCCGTACCACATTGGTGTTGTATTGCCAAGATAATTAACCAATACCGACTCAGTATATTCCGGAATAGCAGCTAAAGAAACTCCTGAAGAAGTAAGAAATGTTCCATTTTGAACCATGGTCTGCATAAGCGTTAACAGCGCAGACTCCAATTCTTCTTCTTTCGGGCAGTTCGGGTCTAAATTTCCGTTGGTTGTGTATTCAGTTTGACATCCGTTTAAATTGATTTGGCTTTGGTAGGTTACCACATATTCTTGTGCTGTGGCTAATGTACCGCCAGCTTTCACTAAAATTTGCACCCCATTCGAGCCAGCAATTGGGAATGAATTTGAAATGCTATAAATATGCCATGCACTACCATAAGCATTCCAATTCAGTGCACTACTCAATTCGGGAATAGTAATAGTATGATTATTTGGTGCGCCGGAAGTTAGCGAAAAGGTTAGTACCAAAGGAGATCCTGAACCACCCGCAGAACCGGTTATATTCATATCAGGTGCTGAAGAACTAATAACTACACCCGAAAGAGCTGTATACAAATCAGGTGTCATCTCCGGGGTATTATCCATCGTATTGGTTCCAATCAAATGATTTTCTCTACCCAAAGCATCTATCAGGCGCTCCATATCAAGGGTCAACGGGCACAGTCCGGTACCTTCCCATGTGGCATAATCAGCATCTTGAGTCAATTCGGCAATGATATTTTCATCCGACATAGCTGAGTTGTACAGCGCATCAATACGTGTAATGCGTATGATCTTAGAATTGTAGGATACTCCGGCCAAAGCTGATGGTGGGAAATGAGCTGTAATTTGAAGACCAAGTGGACCAGTATAACTATATGCTTGAGAATAATTAATTAATACCAATGACATTACTGATCCGAAATTCACAACATCGTGCGAAAATGCGTTTGTAACGCCCACATTTACACCACCTGATCCTATAGCACCATTGAATAAACCAACATTGATAGCAGTGGTTCCAACACCTGGAATAGTGTGATTGACAGGCGTCAAATATCTAAAACCATGTATATCCATAAATAATTGGTTGATCTTGGCTTTATAGGAAAGGTAATACGATTTGTATGTTTGCCAAATCTGATCTCTATACGGATAAAGTGGATCTGCAGTATTGCTAAGATTGGCAACGGTTACGGTTCCAACAGAACATGAATTATTGAAATCATTACCACAAACTACCGTTTTTGCTGCATACGTCAACATAGAAAGATTCGTGCCTTCATAGTTCGTCATAGCCTGATTCATCAGTGCATTTTTCAAGGTAGTCGCATTCGCATCAATATTATTGTGAACTGCATACGATAGATGAAAATAGGGATCGATACCCATCAGATTTCCTGTCTGCAATAAATCAATGGTATGGAAATTTAAGCCGTCAACCGTTGTTTCTACTGCACGCGCCTGATCATACGTTGTTGCTTGATTGTTGACAACATCATTAAACACTTCGCTCGACATGCTCACCGCAACATTGGAGGTAGAATTGATGGTTGTTTCTCCGGCACAAATAGCCAATACGTATTGATAAAGTGGATATTCCGGGTGAAACTGTAGCAATTCATCTGCCCAACTTTCTTTAAATACAGCGATAAAGTCAGCAGCATATGACAATTCTTGTGGAATAACATAATATGTTCCGGGCAAGTGATTTGGAGCAGCCGGATCAGATGTAATTGATGGCGAATAATTCGTGCCATCATATTCTACTGCAATCATGGAAGGATTACCAAATTCATCTTTATAAACTAACGAACTATTTTTCCAATGACCTGTTCCACCAATATTGGCATATAACCAGTTGTATTGATTAAATACACTGGTATGATCATTAGGGTCAACACCACCATACTGACCTTGAGGTTTCATATCACCGATCATTATACCGTAATATGCATCGCATGAAGTGACAGGTAAACAAGCGGAAATACAATCGTCTAATAATTGGTTGTACATGTTTTGGTAAACTGCCTCCTCTTCGGTTGTAAGAGGATGTCCTTCATCTAGTATAGCCTCAGCTTTAAATTCTATCCACGTCCCCAGCTCATCGGCACATTCTTGGCAAGTCATTCCGCAATCTTCTATTACATCCTCGTAAAAAGAACTATCATCCAACACACAGGCATTTGCTCCGGATAAATAATGTGCTTTGTAGGCAGCCAAAGAAGCTTCATTTACCTTGATCTCTTTGTAAAGCGTATACGATCCCTTTTTAAGGTGTAAAACGTTTTCAGCGTGTGTAACAGACGTTCCGGTTAAGCCACCGATTTGCTGTATTCCTACTGCAGGATAAGATGATTGAAACAATTCCTGCCCGCAATCGTCGCGGAAACTCAAGGTAAGATCATAAACAAACGGATAACTGAGTGTTGTTTCGCCGCAAGTTGTTTCGTAATTATCCGTAATGATGGTATAAGTGAAATTATACACTGACTCGTCTTGAATAACACCAATTTGGGTACCCATTTTCAAACCGTCTTCCAACGCTCCGAAAGCTCCGGTACTAAACAACACATTGTCGTCATTGATCATATTCACATCTGTTGGAGCCAGTTTATTAAGTAAATCTGTGGTAACAGTTTGGTGAACACCGTTGTTTTCCGAATCTACATCCTCAAATGCCGTTTGATTATTGGCACTTAAAGCGGTAGCAATTACACGGCCCTGCGCATCCAAATACGATACGCTTACCTGGCCATTGGCATCAACAACCATGTTCTTTTTGTAGCGTTGTTTGTAACCAACTTTATATCCGAACAAACGATCCAACTCTTGTTGGCTCGGTTGCAGGTAATAATAGAATGTTTCGTGTCCACTACCAATTTTATGTGTAGCGCCAACACCACTTTGGTTTCGAATACGACCTGTATTGTCAGGTGTGTATTCTACTTGAGTAAACGGATATTGCTGAGCATCAGGCACGTATTGTTGCCAATCTGTATCAGTAGTGTGCGCGCCGGGTGAATAATAATTAGCTGCACCGGTAGTTGTTGACATGTTTCCTGCGGGAGTAACAGCACAATCAGCATCTTGAAGCTCCCAATCAAAATCTTTGTGGCTATACGTTTGGCCTGAACCATTGTTATTTAAACCTGGATAATATTGGATGGCAGGATTTTTCTGTGGCACCGGCAATACCTGAATCACACCGCGACCTTCGTTGTCGTAAACCGTTTCGCCAACTATAGATTGGTTATCCGAATTGATACGCGTAACCGTTTGGCGATTGCGCAAGCTTCCGTCAAAATATTGGGCTACTTCTTTTTTCTTACCATTTTCGGCATAAGTAGCCTGATACTGCCAGTTTTTGCCCCCTTCGTGTTCTTGGATAACGTTTATGATATTGCTCGGACCCCAGTCACTAACCTTCACTTTTGTAGTAGTATTACCACTCCATTTACCATACTTATCAAGCATAGGGGAATCTATCCACCGGCCAACTCCCCGAACACGATAGACCAAATAACCTTTCGCAAAGGTTTGAGGAATGCGGTAGTTTTGACCGCTCACCCTTACGCGAGTACTATTGTGAGCAAATTCTTGTTCAGATAAGGAGATATCTGACATTAAAAGAGGGGTAGCCGGATTTACAGAAGAATAATTGTCTACCCAGGTCCATTCCAAATCGTAGTATTCTGCTCCGGCAACATACTCCCAAACCAATTCATATTCATCAACACTCGTATTCAAACTATTTACATAAGTCAACACACCATTACTATTGTAAGTAACAAACTTATGACTCGCAACAGGGGGTGTTGTTACATTCAATTGGTAATAGCGTTCGGCATAGAATCCACTTTCCAAAAAAACATAATTCGGAATCATAGACGCATTCGCCAACGTACCATTGATCGTAATTGACTGAACCTCTACGATGAATTTATGTACTCCGGTCATTCGATAATCATCAGCATCAATCGTTACTCCAGCACCTTGTGTTTGGGTATACTGAGCTGTTAATGTCTGATTAAACGAACTTTGTATCACACCAAAGTTATCAAACGGCGTGATTTTCACCACAACATAAAATGAGGTTGTGACAGAAGTATAGGTCATTCCGGGAACCTCAGCCAGTCCCAGTCGAATATAAGAATAAGTTTTAGCATCTACATCCTTAAATGCACCAACAACATTCAGGTCTGTATAATCGCCATCGGTAATCATCATCTGACCACCATAAACCGCACTTCCTTCTAATCGGTTATTCCACAATACCTCTGCTGCATTTGCCTTACTCAGTGCAAATACGATCCCGATAAGTAATCCAAATAATGATTTCATGGTCTTCAATTTACTCGGTTGTCAATAAACGAATAGCCTTCTATTGATCCTGTAGGAATCAATTTTTTGTCTACCGTTTTAATGTAGGTTGATAATAAAAAATAGGTTTTCTTTTCTTTCGGATTCAACTTAGGTTCTTTGAAGCTTATGCGCATGTGTGGTTGAGCCATGTCGACCTTTTTTGCATCTTCCGAAAAATCTTGTTCTGCGCTGTAATAAAGATCCAGCCGCTCTAAGTAATACTGCTTTTTATCCACACGCAGTTTTACGATTGAAAACGGCAATGAGGAAGTATTTTTGATGAATAGTGTGATGGTATAATAATCATCTTCTGTTTTCATTTCAATGTTGCTACACTCTTTCAGTGCAACGTTCAAATCAACATCTAAATTGACCGATCGTTGTGCCAATGCAAGAACAGCCGCCTGTTCTTCGTGGTTGATTTGCAAGAAAAAATCGGACGCATATACAAATTCGGTCTGATCAATTTTCTGATAAACATTGGCTTTATTGCGATAAACATACCCTTTATAGGTGGTTTCGGCAGTCGCATCTTTGTGACCTTTAAACAACTCGTAAGTACAATCATACTCCAAGTGGGCCTCTTTATTGTAGACCTTCTGCATTTTTGCAATGATCTCTTTAGCATCCAACGCTAACACGTTTTGAACACAAAAAAGAACTCCAAGTACTATCAAAAATTTCATCTTAATTCGTTTTTGGATTGCTTGTTCTACTTTCTTGGATGGTCATGATACCTTTTGCGGTTTCTTTCTTGATACGAATGAGTTTTCCTTCTTTGTCGTATTCATAGAACGTTGCGTAGTTGTTGTCATCCAATTCGGCTGTTAACCAAAATGTTTCCGGATCGTTGACATACGATTTCATGCTCGCATTAAACGGATGCACACGGATGTCATCGAAATATGCGGCTACACTACCGGCATTATCAAGCTTTATGTCAATTGATGTGGTATTGGCAGGAACGGTAAATTCACCCGCAATACGCTGCCAGCCATCAATGATTTCTCCCGTTGGAGAGAGAGTTGTAACCCCAGCCCCACTTCCATTAAACGTAAGTTTTACGGATGTATTCGTGTACGTTTTCACCTGACTCGCCACCTCTTCTTTTACCCATGCCGAAAGCCAATAACGTTTAGTACGATCAGGTCTAAAGGTGAAACAATCACTGCAATTGGCAATACTGTCAGGTGGGGGTAACACTTCAAAAATGGTTGTAGCAGTTACGGGGCAATAAAAATTATATTTGTTTTTCAACAAAATCTCAGCAACGTGCTGCCCCTCCGGATAATAAGCCGCTGTTTTAACAACTGGAAAAGTACCAATTGAGGCAAGACTTGGCCCGCTTCCAACCGAAACACCATCTATAAATAACTCGTATCCAATATCACCATTTACAAGACCGGCTCCTTGATATCCTAATAAAATAGAAATAGCTGTAGTGGGATATAGGGGCGTTGTATTGAGCGGATTCGTATACAAATCTGCGCTCAACAATTGAACCGGCATGTGATAGACCGTGCTTGTGATAGAACTATTGCACAAATTTTCAAGCGTCACATCACCAACAGCTGTACTTAACACTTGGGTAGAACAGGGTACACCATTGATATTAAAATGTGCCCAAGCGGTAATATTAAACACCGCTGATGAAGAGTAAGTATGTGTTATCTGTAATGAGTTGGTTGTAATCGTAATTCCATCTCCCATATTCCAAACCACATGATCTAATTCAACAATTCCTGAAATTGTATTTGGACAGATTCCCAGACTAATGGTAACGAGACCAGTATTATTACATTCGGATGAATCAACCTGATCCTCAAAAAAAATCACCTTTGGACAGGTTTGCGCCAAACCATTATTAGCGGATATAACTACCCAAAACAGACAAAGTATAAAACGAATATTTTTCATATCACTATTCTTTAACTAATTATGGTTGTGCCGTTGGCGGACAAGCAATCTTTTTATTCAATGTCGAATTGCTATTTGCATTGACCTTGATGCTGTACTTTCCGGTATGTGACTGTGCGTTGCTAACTTGACCACCGGTTGCTTCCTTGAAGCTAAAGTGACGATTGGCGGCACAGCCAACAAATCCGTAATCTTCAAAACCATCAAACCCTATTTCGCGGTATTTGGTATTGGCACCAACAGCCATTGGTAAAGTATTGTTGTAACCGTATTGCGCAGCCGAATAACGATTCAAGGCATCTTTGTTTTCCAATTCAAAGCCGTAAGGACTGTAAATGGAAACCTCCGATACAAAAGTCCAATTGTTTGTGTTTTTGTACCAGTTATTGGAGGCGGTGAGTTTATAGAACGGGTCAAATTTAGTAAAGAACCCATCTTGACGTGGTGTCACTTCAGCCTGTGAATAACGACCGGTAAGATACGTTTGTGACGATTTGGTTCGCCAAACGCCTTTTTGATTTTTGGTGTATGGATTGGTATTTGTAACAAATGTGGTACCTACTTGCACGCTTGCCACATCACACTCGCAACCGGCAGGCCAGTAATCAGAATAATCAACTGCTCCGGCATTGATGATGCGCCAATCATCCCATGTGTCACCGCTCAGGAACGAAGTCCCCAGATTGGTTATATCAGTGCCATTGGTGTTTTTGAGCGGATTACGCATTAAGGTTACATTCATGATACCAGCCGATTGTAGGTTTCTATGGCCTGAACGAATTACTGTAAACTTTGTCCCCGCAGCCAATCCAGTGATATTATTCCCTACTTTATCTAGTAAACGGAATGTGTTTCCAGCCACATTTACAACCCATGCTTTCGGTCGAATACCATTTGCATCAAGTGCGCCGTAAACAATTTCATCTCCATCGATCAAGAAATCCTTCGACATATAAGAAGCCGGAAGGTTTTGCATGGCATAACCACCGCCACTAGCTGTTAGCGTTCCATCAATCCCTAAGTTCAATGAAGCTTGTGCCATTCCTTTGTAATACCAGTGCGCCGGATAATTAAAGGTATAGTACTTGTCGCTAAACTCATCTACTGTTTCGGTTACCAGTACTTCACCCGTCATGGCATCCCAAGCAAGGTTGCGCGTATGGACAGCTGCACCGTCTTCATAAGCTACTGTTTCTTTAAGCAAGCCGAACGTATTGATGACTTTGGTTGTAGAAACGGATCTGAACTTGTCTTCGGAAGTTGACAAATCAGGCAAAGGAACCGGCACAATTCCCGGGATAATACCTACAAGAAAGGTGGCCAAATTGGCATTGATACCCGGAATAACCGTTTTACTTTCATTCATACGGAAATCATGAACAATGTCATATTCTACACCGATGGTTTCCATTTTGATGTCACCATTCGGGTAAATCACTTTCACTTTATTGTCGAGCGTTCCTTTGTTGCGTTCCGTATTGGCAGGACCCGCAGAAGTGTATTTGTCGTAATGATATTCAACACCCGAAATAGGCGATGCTTGCCCTTGAGCATAGACCCATTGTGCTTTCTGCTTGCCATTCATATCATTGAGATGAATCACATATCCTTGGGAAGCTGTGAAGTGTTTTTTCACATTGAGTTTTAAGAGATTTGCCAGCAATTGTTTTTTATCTTCCTTGGCTTCTAAAATGGTTTGATCCACAATGGTAGGGTAATCCTTAGAGGTATAAAACTCAGACACAACGTAACCTGTACGATGAAGGTCTTTTACCTTCATTCCATCAACCGGTGCCTGACCTGCAGTTAAATTAGATACTCTAACTCGCGAATAGGTTACTTGAGGATTAGGAAAAAATGATTCACCGAACGGCTCCTCCACATAATTTTCCTCATCAGGAGCCAATAAGTGTTTGGTTGTGGCAACAACTGGTTGCACAAACGGATTTTCTTTATTTCCAACGGGTTCATAAGTTGCTACTCCACTTGAAGTGAAAATATAATTCTCTGGCATTTCCCCTTCATCTTCCAAGTTGTATTTATACTCTTGACCGTAGCTCATTGTACGTGAGTTAGGTGGGATAGCCCCATTTGG
>JBILJP010000096.1:0-13889 GCA_044377135.1 Fluviicola sp. | reverse complement strand
GAAAATTATTACGGGATAAACGAGCCAAATCTGAGCAGAATAAATCCTTCGGGAAAGACAAACACGCAACATGGGCAAAACAATTTCGACAAGGGATAGATAACGATGGATGGTGGGGAACAGACGTACCACTGATTCGTCGGACTATGATTGAGATTCCATCGAAAGAAGATTTTGCAAAGGTAGAGCAATCATATAGCCGAATGTACAAAAGTGCCAGTTTGGTAACTGATTTAACCGATGACTTAACACGTCAGGAGTACCTTGAAATGATGGCGATTAAAAACGCCAAACCTGCAAAAGCAGACGGTAGTGTAGGCAAAAAAATCTACGATCCAAAAGGTTGGGCAAAGCGAATCAATGCAGCGATCAACTACACATGGATCGGCTTCATGCCAGGGACGGATCTGGACGCCATAAAGGCGGTCTTTCAGGAGTTCCCTTCCAGAAAAGCATTCTACGACACAGCAAAAGAATATCGAAAACAATTCGGAGTGAGCATCTGGACAGACCTAGACGGTGATTTGGATTGGTCATGGGACTGGCGTGCAACACTCAAAAAGAAACCCGCTAATTAATTCAAAATGGAAGCAAAAACAAAAAAATATCTACTGTGGGGGCTTGGAGCTGTTGCAGTTGGGACAGGAGGTTACTTTCTCTTTAAGTATCTACAGGATAAAAAGAACGAGCAAAGTGCCGATGATTTTAAGGAGCAAGTTAATGAAGGGAGCGTTGATGTTCCACATACCAATTCTTCCTCTTCTTTACCATCGCCTAAACCATTTCACAAACCTGTAGTTTACAACCAGTTTCCACTCAAATACGGAAGCAAAGGCACGTTGGTTCGTGACATTCAGAATGCGCTCAATAAGAAGTACGGAGCAAAAATTGATGTGGATGGTGACTGGAAAGGACAGACTGAAAATGCGTTGATTGCAAAAGGACTTCCTACGACAATCGACAATCAGGTGTATGCAAAAATCATTACAGGCACTTATGGTAAGGATAATTCCAAACCATCGTCAGGTGAGAACAAAAAGCCAGATAAAAATCAGAAACCTTCAAATTCAACAAGTTCGGCAGCTATTGCAAAACTATTGCACACTGCCATAGAGAAAGATGATGTATTCTCGGCTGTTAATGCGCTCAAAAAGATCAAAGACAAAGCGAAGTACAAAACAGTCAATGAAGAGTTTAAAAAGACAAAATACTGGACTTTCATGGATGGTTATGTATCGCGCACTGTTGTAAATGCAATGCTTGATCAGTTCACATCCGCTGAATACAAAAAGAAGATCAACGCGGAATTATACCGAATCGGTCTCAAATACGATGGTACAAAATGGTCATTATCCGGCTTATTGGCAGGGACTCAGCGACTCATTTCAGTTCAACCTACCGTTGTCTGGGACTATAAAGGTCGTCGCTTATCAGTTCCACGCTCGACGATCCTTGGCACATTCATCCGCGCCAAAAATGGGATAACTGAATTTGAGACACTTGATGGGCGTATTCTTTATACCAACACCATCACAATCCGTTACGCAGCATGATTCAGGAAGTTAAAAACCTAGCAGCTAAAAAAGGGTTCGTGATCTATGACGAACCCTATAAGCTAAACATCTGGGGATTCCGTGCTAACAGCAACATTCCGAACTCCTTTGATGATGAAATACACGTGTTCACCAACATTGCTAAAACGGGTCGCCCCGTATGGTCATACTTGGTGTTTAAGTGTACCACCGATCCAGGAACTTATTGGTTGAGAAATCCAATGAACCCACAGGGAACGGCAATCCTGAATCCTGGACAATATATCAACTCTCATGGACTTGGTTTGCACAGGGGGAAATACAAAGCCCTTGTACAGATAGGTAAAGTAAGTGTTACCAGAGACTATGACAGGGATGCAATTCTGGATTTTAACAACGGAAAAGTTGTCACAGGGCTTTACGGTATAAATATTCACAGGGCATCGAAAGTGGGTGATACCATAAAAGTGGATAAATACTCAGCGGGATGCCAAGTGTTTAAAAACGGTGGTGACTTTGACTTCTTTATGAAACTGTGTGAAGTCCACCGCAAAGCCCACGGAAATAAGTTCACTTATACACTGGTCGATGAGCGAATGGAAAGCCGAAAATCACTCAAAACCCTTGCTATTGGTGCAGCGTTAGTTGCTCTTGTTTTTGGTGGGTTCTTTCTAATTGCATCTGACGATAATACAACCGAAAATGAGTAATCACCGCCCATTTGACAAGTACAACTTTATTCTTTCAGTGATTGGTTTCATCGGCAGTTTAGGGTTCTACTACGGGGTCTTGTCCAAAGTATATGAGCAAGACCCCGAAAAGCAGCTAATAGAACAACTCAAAAAAGAGAATGAGTTCTTAAAACATGAATTAGAAAAACCAATTGCCATGACTAATAAAAGCAATTTCCCAATCATTTCCAATCGCTCATCTAACGCAAGAGATAAAAGTCTTTTCGGCATAAAAAAGCCATTAGTATCTAATAAAAGGGCTGAACTCTATGCAGATTTCATTGTAGAAAAACTTTCTGCCAATGTGAAAATGAACCGACCTCAAACAGAAAAGGTCGCCAATGAATTGGGTATAACCAATAAAACACTAATCAAAGAACTCACCGAATATGCCATCGTGAAACGAGGTCGCCAAATTGCTCTGGGTTCGGGTAGTATCGAAGAGAAGTTTAAGAGTATGGTGAATTTGTACAATCACCAAACTAATATTTCGTTTCGAACTTCCCAAAGCATCCTTTTAAAACAATATTCCACACCTGCACCAATAGGTTACTTAATGGGTATTTATTGTGGATTGGACAAAAAAGAAGTGTTTGCTTTCGAGCCTTCTGCGGGTAATGGAATGTTGACCATAGCAGCAAATCCAATAAGAGTTAGAGTTAGTGAAGTTGACAGAATAAGACGAGATAATCTTAAACGACAAAAGTTTTCTGAGGTATTTGGTCTTGATACTTCTGAACCAATAACAGGCTTTGAGAAAGCATTCCCTGCTGTTTTGACCAATCCACCATTCGGAAAGTATTCTCAGGTATTGTTTGTAGATAAACACAGAATCTACGATCTCGATCATGCGATGGCAATATTTGCATTACGCACAATGAAAGACTCAGGACGCAGTGCAATTATAATTGGGGGACATTTAAAATATGATAATCGTGGAAGGATTGTAGCAGGAAAAGACAGAATCTTTTTTAACTACTTATACAGCCGTTACAATGTAGAAGATGTGATTCCTCTTGATGGTCGTAAACTCTATTCAAAACAAGGAACCTCATTTAATGTCACTCTGCTACTCATCAATGGGCGAAAAACCCAACCCGAAGGCGTAGCTCCCCTATATGATCCCAATCGGGATGCAGTGGTAAGATCATTCGATGAATTATTTCAGCGCATAATGAAACATCATAGTAACATTCCGTCAAGTTCGGAATTGCAAGCAAAAGCAAAAGCCCTTTTGTCAAAATTAAGGGGTGATACATTGGAAGGTCCGTACCATCCATCATCCAAAGCAAAAACATTGGACACCAATGTTCCCGATTCAATGGACTTTGAGTTGCACCAAGCACTCAAACAAATCACTCAGGATGTTGGTGGTGATATGGACAACTTTGTTCGTCATCGTTTGGGATATAGAACAAAACAACAATTGTATGATGTTTTGGGGGCTGAACAGATCGACGCAGTTGGAATGGCAATCTACAACATCGAGGCGTTAAACCAAGGTATTATCATTGGTGACCAAACCGGAATTGGAAAAGGGCGCATCGCAGCTTCCATGATTCGGTATGCCCACATGCAGGGTGTAAAACCTGTTTTCTTAACCGTTGGGGTCAATTTGTTCTCTGACATTTACCGTGATTTGGAATCCATCGGATCAGCGGGGTTAGTTCCCTTCATTGTCAATGCCAGAGATAGCAAAACGGATGTGAAGGATCAGGATGGTTTAATGATCTATCAGGCTCCGACTTCCATTGAACAGGCACGAGTATTTGAGAGTAAAGACCTCACTGGATATGACTTTGTAATGGCTACTTATTCGCAATTTAGTTCAGCGGATAAAAAGCCCACCAAACCGAGATTTCTGAAAGCAATTGCCGAAGGATCAATCATCATAATGGATGAAAGCCACATCGCCAGTGGAACATCCAACACAGGGCAATTAATGCAGTCAGTTGTCAGATCAACCAAAGGTGCTGTTTTCCTTTCGGCAACCTTTGCAAAACGACCAAGCAACATGCCGATCTATGCACTGAAAACGGCAATTTCTGAAACCAATATGTCACGTGGCGAATTGATTGGATCAATTGAACGGGGTGGTGTTGCATTACAGGAAATATTGTCGGCTCAGTTGGTTTCCGAAGGGCAAATGGTCAGACGTGAAAGAACATACGAAGGGATTGAAGTGAATTACATTTCACTCGATGATAAAGCCGAGCAACATTCAGCAATTGCCGACAACATAACTTCCATCGTTCGGGACATCATCCGCTTTCAAAATTTGTATGTTGACAATAGAGTGAATGAACTCGACGAAATGATGGCGGGTGAAGGTTTGCAGGTTGAGAAGCGAAAAGGAACAGATCAAGGTGGGGTTGATAACACGCCTTATTTTTCGAAGGTATTCAACGTAATCAATCAAATGCTATTTGCCATCAAAGCCGAAGATGTAGCAGACCGAGCAATCATGCGCCTCAAAGAAGGTAAAAAGCCAGTTATTGCCTTTTCCAGTACAATGGGTAGTTTTTTGGATCAACTCGAAGATGAAGACGGTATAAAAGCGGTAATCGGAGATACAATCAATGCAGACTTTGCTATTGTTCTGGATAAAGGTTTGGAAGGTGTACTTCGTTATACCGTGACAGAACCAAATGGTGAAAAGAAGTATTACCGATTTGCACCAGAAGATTTAGGAGCGATAGCGGCGGATGAGTATAACCGAATTAAAAAAGAAATTCGCACCACTTCATCTGGTATCACCATTTCGCCCATTGACGTAATTGTGCAGAAAATTGAAAACGCAGGTTACAAAGTAGGTGAAGTTACTGGACGGAAACTCCGGTTGAACCTACATGGAAGTAAAGGAACGATTGAAAACCGCAAACGATTCAATACCAATGACGTGTTTCGTCGTTTCAACAACAACGAACTCGATGTACTGCTCATCAATCAAAGTGGTAGTACCGGAGCATCGGCACATGCCATACCAACCAGTAAAGTACCTGCTGACAAAGTAAAACAGCGGGTAATGATTGTATGGCAACCGGAACTCGACATCAATATCGAGATTCAGAAACGTGGTCGCATCAATCGTACCGGACAGATTTATAAGCCGATCTACGATTATGTCAACTCAGCCATTCCCGCAGAAAAGCGGTTAATGATGATGCTCCAAAAGAAGCTCAAAAGCCTCGATGCCAATACATCATCCAATCAGAAACAGAGTAGCAAAATCCTGAGTGTTCCGGACTTTCTCAACAAATACGGTGATTCAATTGTGGTTGCACACCTAACTGAAAATCCTGAATTAAATGATCAGTTGGGTGATCCGGTAAAGATTTCTGTTTCTTCCCAATCCACAAGCGATGATTCGGAAGATGGGGTGCAAAAAGAGGATGCAGCTACAAAAGTATCCGGACGTGTGGCGGTATTATCTACCAAAATGCAAGAGGAATTTTATACAGAGATCAGTGAGCGCTACGAAAATTTGGTGAACTACCTCAAACAAACAGGTGACTACGATCTGGAGGTTGAAGAGATGGATTTGAAAGCCAAAACGATGAACTCACAAGTGTTTAAAATGGGCAAAGGTGGAAACACCACTTTCGGTGAAGATTCGTACCTGGAAACCATTGAAGCGAACGTACTCAAAAAACCTTTTAAGACCGAAGAAATCAAAAGCCTCATTGATCAAACATTGGAAGGTAAAACCCCCGAAGAATACAAACAAGGGTTGATACAATCACTTAACAGTCATTCTGAAACGGTGATCAAAGAAATGCAGGATAAAATCCGGTCGCATTACGATCATTTGAGAAAAAACGTTGAAAATGAAGCAAAGATCAAAAAAGTCAAAAAGGAAAATCCAGAGTTTTACAATGATGCGCTTATTGACAGATATGCTGATTTAGCCACTCAGGAAAAGGCAAAACTTGAAAATGATCAAAAGCAAATTGCAAAACGCATGGATCAAATGCGGGACTATTTCGAATATTTCACAGTAGGTAAACACTTGATGTATCCTGAAGAAACACTCGGAGGCGACACCACAAATTTCATGGCCGTGTTCCTTGGCTTTAAAGTAGAGTACAAACGTAAAAATCCCTATGCACCAAGTACGGTTGGATTACGCTTTGCGGTTGCATCTTCTCAAAAAAGTATTGAATTGCCCGCTAGTTACTCGATGATTCTCAATGCTATTCGGGGTGCAAGTGTAGGTGTACGCGACCAAGGTATTGATCATACCCTATATGAATGGGGGGATGCAATCTATAATGGTAACAAAGATCGGCAAATACGTCACGTTATTACCGGAAACATCTTACAAGCATTTGCAGGGGTAAAAGGTAAACTCATCAGTTACACCACTTTTGATGGTGAAATCAGAAAAGGGATTTTACTCTCTGAATCCATGGAACTCGAAAAACTCATTGGTGATGGTATAACCATTCCAATCAGTAAGACAATCAACCTATTTAAATCTTTGGTTCAGGGTAAACAAATCGATTGTAGTCACGGGATCACCTTTTTTAAGATTGCCGACAATATGTACCGGATGATTGTCAGTGGTTCAATGCGTGAAGGTGGTGAAGTGTTTCTGAATCTCAAAGTAATTGCATTGACTTTCGATGGGAATTTTGAGAAGGTAGGAACGAATATGTCCGCTCACGTTGAACAATCCGATCTGCAAGAAATGCTATATGTTCTTGAAGATGATATTGGTGTATCGGTCAAGATGACTGAGCAACAAATAAACAATATGGGACTTGTAAGCCGACCTGTTCGCAAACGTGCCAAAATTACGCTACCACCACAGGAAGAAAAGACAGACGAAAGAATAAGACTGCTAAGACTTCGTGCCAAGGCACTGGAAATAGAACTCAAACTCTTAGCCGGAAGGAACAAAGCGTCTTAGGACTCATTTCATTCTCATCATTTTTTTTAGTTATCACCTCTAAATCAAGGTATCATGATCACTTACAAAGATTTCTATGCCCATATCGGGCGTATCAACCGTAATGAATTGGAAGCAAAACATATTGAAGCAATTCAATTCGTAGATGAAGTAACAGAGAAAGGTACAGACTGGTCTGTTTATCGAAAAGATAAGTCAATTCGCAGAGTAATCAATGAACTATTCCGGCAGCTTTCGGAATTAATCGACAAAAAGAGTACAAAACCACAAGCAATTAAACCTACTCCGGCAGCTACAAAAGCACCAGTTCCAAAACCGTCTGTTACCAAATCATCAAGTGTTAAACCCACTGTCAAACCAAGTGTTAAAGTTCCTTCAAAACCGACTCCAGTTCGTCAGACAATAGCTAAAAACAATCCTTCAAAACAGACCGCAAAAAACAACTTGCGTGTTGTGAAACGTACAGGACAAAGGGTAGAGCGTATAAGTGAGGAACTTAAAATGCTAAACCGTTATGTGAACTTGCATGGTAAGAATAAAGAAAAGAATCACATTCGTGCCTTTCTCAATACGTTGCAACGTGCCATTACTGAAAAACGGATTCGTAAAACTTCCCCTTTTGCAGCCGATGTGTTGAAACTTCAGGATAACCTGATTCTATTACATGACAGTTTTAAAGGTTCGGAGCAGATACAAGTTGTGATCAATGAAAAGGAACGAAATCACCTGCTTAATGTGGTTGGTAAACAGGAGTTGATGACATCTGTTCAATTCATCAAAAGCTACATTAGTTTGCAAGGGAAAACCATCACCAACAAACAGGCGACTTCCCTTTTTAACCGGATCACAAAAGCAATCAGTAATCATGTAATCACACAAAGAGATCCGTATTGGGAGGAAGTGGATCAGGCTTTGTCGAATCTAAAAACCTTTGTCAAGAAAAACAAAACTGATGGCGTTCTTTCTATTTCATCGCGCGAACTCCACGGACTCAATGGCATTCTTTCCGGTCATGGAGCGGGCTTGAATGGATTAGGATTCATATCCGAACAGAGTATTGTCAAAGGCTCGGATTTGATTAAAATGAACTTCCGTACCCTTGGATTCAAGGGAGTATGGAAAAACTTTATCGGTGATCCGAATCCTGGCTTTACGGCAATGGTTTACGGCAAACCCAAGTTCGGCAAATCAATCCTATGTATTCGATTTGCCGATTACCTCTCACGTAATCACGGAAGCGTGTTATATGTAGCACGCGAGGAACGTATCGGGGGAACTTTAAAGGAAAAGGCACAAGAAATGAATGCCTCAGAGGTTGATTTCGTATCAGCCATTCCTAGTGATTTATCGGACTATGAGTTTGTATTTCTTGATAGTATCAGCAAACTTGGTTTATCACCAGAAGATTTGGATCAGCTCAGAATTAAATACCCACGTATATCATTTGTCTTTGTTTTCCAGACAACAAAACAAGGAGCCTTCCGAGGTCAGAACAGCTATCAGCATGATGTCGATGTAGTCATCGAACTTCCTGAACCAGGAAAAGCGATCCAATACGGAAGATACAATCAGGGAGGTGAAATGGATTTGTTTGAATCCTGATTAACACCCTAAATAAAATCAATTAAACACAACAATAAATCAAAGTAGTCATGAGAAAGCCAATTAAAAGAACACCCGTAAAACGCAGAAAAACTGCAAAAACAAAAGCAACTCCTAAAAGACGGATTGCACGCAAAAGTCAATTAAACGGAGTAATTCGTAAGCCCAAATTCAAAAAAGGGCAATTTGTTTATTCGCACTTTAACCAGACAGAGAAACGTCAAATCAATCTTGTATTTGTATCCAAACATAGCAACCGTGAACACAAGTACCGTTTGACGCTTTCAGACGCGCAAGGAATGCCTAAAAACAGCCCTTGGATAACTGAGTCCGGGTTATCAAAAAAGAAGTTGAAGTAATCATTAAATTGTCAAGTCATGGAACTCAAATTATTGCAGCTTGCCATTCAGAATTTATCCGATAGATATGATAAACTCGAACAGGACAACAAATTACTGCACTTGGAAATAAAGGAACTGAAAAGAAAACAATCCTTTTCCGAACCGAATCAAACAATTAAAGTGTCTGAAGAAGATGAACTACTCAATATCAAATCGGCAATGGATTTGCTAAAGGTGTCTCGGAGTGGATTTATCAGGATGGTGAGTGAAGGTGTGTTTAAGCCCATTAAAATGAACCTACGGACTCTGAGGTATTCCAAACGGCAAATAATGGAGTTCATTCAACAGCAATAAAAAAGGAGGTATCCAAATTTGGATACCTCCTTTTTTACGTTCATCATTTCGAATATTACCTTGGCATGTGCAAAGAACAACCCGAGTTACACCCATCACAGTAAGATACTTGACCCATTCCCGCAGTTTCCAATTTACATGTTCCACCGCTGCAACTACCAGTACATTTATATTTTTTGGAGCTAATCGCGTTTGTGTACAAAACACCTGATTCAATCTCATCGAAAGACATATTCATCAACATCTTCTTTCCCTTTACCACAATGGCAACTGCAACCAGATTCTTGTCGTTTTTACTTGAAGATTTACTAGGATTTAGCAATCCGTTTAAGGCTTCTTGAAACTCTTTTGAATCGACTTCAGCTTTTGTCGGAAAAGGCAATTTAAGCCATTCTTCTGCCACATACATTGGTCTTGCATCTGACATCGCTGAAAGTTCACTCATTGATGGTTGTGCGCCATTCTGGATAAAATACAGACTCAGTGAACTCTTTTCTTTCTTGGCGGACGTTGTTCCGGTGCAAGTCGAACAATTTTCTGTAATACACCCCATTTTCCCCCCTGCTGCAAATGGCTTACAACTTCCACTATTTGAGCAGGAGCACTTAATTGACCCGCCATTATCAGAAATCATTTTACCATCTGTGGTTACACCGTAAAATGCAAAATCTTTAGGTAGTTTAAAGTCAATCCGCTCAACATCGCCCTTTGAACTTTTGACTTCCTTAAAGGTTGTTCCTTCGGGCATTGGCAAAGCCTCAACCTCTTCACCTACTTGCGATTCTTCTGTTTGTTCGCTTGGTTGTTTTTCTTGTTCTGTTTCGTTGGAACAAGAACCTAAAAATAAACTAATAGTAAAAATGGCAGCAACGCCATAAAGACACTTCTTTTTCATAGTGATTGTTTTGAATAGTAATTATTGTGGCAAAATTAGTCGGTTCTATCTTCTTAAACATCAGTATTTATACGGAATAATACTGCGTAAAACCACAATTTTTAGTTGTGGGAAACCCCAATTAAAAGGGCTGTCTAATTTTAGACAGCCCTTCGATTTTTATACCATTCGGAATTTAAAGTATTCCTTATCCGTTTTCTGAATCCGCATAAGTTCTTTAACAAACAGTGCAGCATTCTCTAAAAGAGAAATCTTGTTGTACCCAAAGATGATACTATTGTCTTTGAGTTCGTGAGAAGTAATTTTTGTTAGAATCGTTACCGGTATATGATTAATCAAATTGGTAATAAACGAACGTCTGCCTGTATGAGACGAAACAAATTGATAGAAAGGCTTTGTCTCAAATTGCTTCTTTCCATGAGCATCTGTATAACTTAGGGTAACATTTTCCTTTAGTCCACAGAGGCGAATTAATTCTTTTACATTCTCATTAAAGACCGATTCTGAGCATTTATAATTCAATACACCACCGTTCGCATCCAAAGCATCTTGTAAAGGCTTTAGAATTGGGATAATTACCTCCGCATCCGTTTTCTTGGTAACAAACCGAGTGTAATTAAAGCTAATCCCATCCTTTGTGTAATTGTACTCTGATTTTACTTTATACACGTCTGAATAACGGCATCCGGTAAAAATCAGTATTAAGAGTACCAATTTGGTATTCTTCATTCGATCATTTTCCGGTTTGAAGTCAATGATTTGTTGGATATGCTCAATGTTCAGATATACTTTATCCTCAACCCTAGATCGTACTTTGTCATTTGCGGATATTTCCTGAGTTGGTACAAATAATGTAAGATCATATTTCTTGGCAATCCTGCGGATTGTAGCCCTCAAATCTCTAAAGACGCTCCAAATACTATTTTGCTTATTGAGGGTTTTACGTGCTTCTGCCATAAATAGGACATAAACCTGTTCGTTAAAGTCGTTTGAATAGAGTGGTTTGCCCAATAAGCCTTCAAATTTCTCAATCTTGTTGGCAAGTGTTGAATACCGTTCTCTTGTCTTTTTGGCAAGTGTAGTTGTCGTTGCAATTTCTGTTTTTATAAAATCTACAATTCTAACTCTTGTAACAATCTCCGAACTTTTACCCTTTATTCTGGTGTCCAACTCAGATTTAATTCTTTCGTTGGTTACTTCCCCTTTCTGGTTTATGAATTGGAAAACTTCATTGATTGTTTTCTCTATCTGCAATAGATCACCTTTTTTGATCTTTTCTTTTGGGAGCTTTAAGTCTGCGTCCCATTCGGAAGGAGTGATTTTTATTCCAGTGTAATACTTCAATGGCTTGTAAACAAACTTCTGAGAATGTACATCAAATTCTTTGTACCCAAAATTGATGATTGCGATTATTGGCGTCTCTCCTGTGATTCCTGCTTTCAGGATAAAATTAATTTTTAACTTCATGGCGATTTTGGTTTTTATCGTTGATTCAAATCTAAGCAAGGGGAACTTAACTGAGGTTACGAAAAAGGAGCAGAAAATTGACCTCTTATCAGTAAAATTCAGTTCATTCCAATTGATACCAAAAAGTTACAAAATCTTCTGCAATCCTGCAATAGCGGGCTAAGTAGATAACTATTAAAATTTATTAAAATCAACCTTGGATTTCCTTGAGGGAGGATTAAGGAGGGTGGCAAAGCAAAATCTCCCGAAAACCATTGGTTTTTATTGTGTTTTACAGATGTTTAAATCGGTTCGAATCCTGTTGGCCTTCAGGCTTGATTTCTTTCTTGGAATTTTTCAACATAGCACTGTTTTTCAGAATTATTTGTTTAGTATTGAAGTAATAACGTAACGAAGACTATTCACTAAGATTCAGTTTTAAATCAGATTTTAATTATTGTAAATAGTTGGAGTTGCACATATATATCATGTAGTAACAATTAGTATGGCTGTATCATCAAGTACATTATTTCATTTTACAAAATCAAGAAGTAATCTTGAGAAAATATTAGCTGAGCGCTTTAAAGTGACTTATTGCAAAGAGACATTTAAATTGGGAGAAATGTCTTCAGGAAATCTTTATGTTCCCATGATTAGTTTTTGTGACTTACCAATAGGATTAATTAAGGATCATATATCTAAGTATGGAAATTTTGCAATAGGTATGACAAAAGAATGGGGCATCAAAAATCAACTTAATCCTGTACTCTATTTAGAAAAAAATTCTGCTATTTCTAGAGATTTCTTTGAATATTTGAAGCAATTTGGAAAAATTTTAGATTCTGTTGAGAAGGTAGCATTAGTGAAAACAGGGGATAATGAAAAAATGTTGAAAGAGACAATTGTAGGATTGAAGGAAACTCTTTTCACACATCGTAACCTTTATACATTTATCAAGAACTATGAGGGAGAGTTAACGCGTGATAATAAAAAATATCCAAATTATAGATTTTATGATGAAAGAGAATGGAGATTTGTTCCTCCAGGAGAAGCTGGAGTTAATTGGGGAATGAGCGATGACGAGTACAAAAAGTTCCGAGGAAGCTCAAAATCAAAGAATTTTTTAGAGGAACCAATACTAGATTTTTCAGCAGATGATATTCGATATCTTATTGTGAAGAAGGACTCGGATATTCCACCTCTAATAAGAAAGATTAGATCAATAGATCACTTATCTAAAAATCCAGATCAAGCGGATATATTAATTACGAAAATTATGACGGTTGATTCTATCCATAAAGATCACTAATCTGAAAATAATCCACGTATAGCGATGATCTAGCTACAAACAGTTGTACTTAATATTCCTTTTAATTTCATTCCAAGGTGTTCGATTTTTGTTGCGGTAGGTTCACAAAAGAAAAGGCATTAAAGCTTGCGCTATCATGCCTTTTCTTTTTATTACAATGCTACAACCCAAACGCTACCCCAACTTTCACCCCAAAATTCGAGTTATACTGATTATCGCGGATTTTCATAAAACCGGTGTAATAATTAAAATCGGTGTTCAACCACATATTGGTTCCCAATTTCAAGTTAAACCCAACAGAGGCATTCAAACCAATGTCAAACGCTTCGTATGAAGACTTTACATCGTTTGTTTCAACATCCTACCTTCTCCATCACGCATCTTCATGTTGATAGGATGAGTTTTAATGTGCCTGTTGGGCTTTCTTCATGTGTCATTTATGATTCTTCATGTCTCCATCACGCATCTTCATGTCGATAGGATGAGTTTTAATGTGCTTGTTGGGCTTTCTTCATGTGTCATTTATGAAACTTCATGTCTCCATCACGCATCTTCATGTCGATAGGATGAGTTTTAATGTGCTTGTTGGGCTTTCTTCATGTGTCATTTATGAAACTTCATGTCTCCATTACGCATCTTCATGTCGATAGGACGAGTTTTAATGTGCCTGTTGGGCTTTCTTCATGTGTCATTTATGATTCTTCATGTCTCCATCACGCGTCTTCATGTCGAAAGGATGAGTTTTAATGTGCCTGTCGGGGTTTCTT
>JBILJP010000440.1:0-3913 GCA_044377135.1 Fluviicola sp. | reverse complement strand
GTCCTTTGAGTACTTTAAACGCGCGCTCAAACTTATCGGTAAGATTTTCAAACATGGTGTTTCAATTTTGGATTGCGAAGATAGTGATTACGACGGACATGTTGTTGCAGACGCAGGGATTTTTATGATGGAGGTTTCAGTAGCCGTTTCTAACCGTTAGAAACTCTTATCACCCCACAAACATTGGGAAACAGATTATCTTATACGAGAATCACATCCCTTTTCATACCTTTGCCCTATCAAGCAATTTCCATGGATAAAAACCAACTTGCAATAGAAATCAATCCGCATAGAATGTCGGCTTTCGAGGTCAACGATCAATCGTCGAGCTTGATTGCTACCCGTGCATGTACCAATAAATCGGATAGTGGTTATAAGCAAACCTTGCAAGAACTCATTGCCGATTGCGGAAACACGGATCGTTTTGAGAGTTTTTCCTGTTCGTATTCACAGGCGCAGTCTACCTTGGTACCAATGTCGTTGTTTGGTGAATCAACTCCTGAAAACATCATCAATCTTACGTCACATCAAGCCATTTCCAAAGACGAAATCGATTACAATCGTTTGCCTGAATGGAATATGGTAAATGTATATCGCATGCCGATGTGGATTAAGTCGGCTCTGATCATGAAATTGCCGCGTATTGTGATTCAACACGAATTATCGCATACATTGCGCTTTTTGAATACAGGATCTACCATTCCACAACGATCGCAATTGATTTTGCAGGAAGATCATTTTTGCCTTGTTGTTCGCAAAGACGGACAAATTGCTCACGCCAGTTATCAGGTTTACCAATCGTCTGAAGACGTGTTGTATCACTTACTATATACCTACCAGCAATTAAACATTTCAACCAAAGGAGAATTGTTTTTGCAAACAAGTACCGAGGCTCTTCGCACACTAGCAGAAGACGTTTCGAAACTTGCTAAAACGATCGCGCAATTTGAAGCGATTACCATTACAACATCTATGAATGAACACCTAAAATTCCAATCACTGTGCGTATAATTCGAGGATTGTATAAAGCGCGTCGATTTTCTCCGCCAAAGAGTTTTCCTTCCCGCCCCACAACAGACTATGCCAAAGAAGGCTTGTTTAATGTGTTGGAACACCGCATAGATTTGGTGGACCTGGATATTTTGGATCTGTGTGGCGGAACCGGAAATATTTCCATCGAGTTCTTATCGCGCGAAGCCGGTTGTGTGACGTCGGTTGACAAACACCCGGTGTGTATTCGCTACATGTACAAGCTCAAACAAGAACTGGATATTGTAGACGAATGGCAGATTGCCAAAAATGATGTCTTGCAATTTGTAGAGAAAACACCTTGTACATACGATCTTATTTTCTCTGATCCGCCCTATGACGTGACATTTCACGGACAGTTGGTGCAATCGGTATTTGAACGAAAGATTTTGAATCCGAACGGTTGGATGATCATTGAACACGGAAGACAAACAGATCTTTCGGCTTTACCCCATTTTTTGGATGTCAGACAATTCGGAAATGTGTATTTTAGTTTCTTTAAGTTAGAGTCTCTTTAAATCTGACGTATGAAAAAAGCGTGTTTTCCGGGTTCGTTCGATCCGTTTACCAAAGGTCATGAAGATGTTGTGAGAAGAGGATTGACACTCTTTGACACCGTTGTGATCGCAGTTGGACATAACAGTTCCAAGCAATCTCTTTTTTCGCTCGAAACCAGGTTAGCACACATTCGTTCGTTGTTTTCTGACGAACCGCGCGTGCTAATTGAAACGTTTGAAGGTCTTACCATCGACTTTTGCAAGCAACAAAACTGCACACACTTGTTGCGCGGATTGCGTGATGGGAAAGATTTCAATTACGAACAACCGATTGCGTTGATGAATCGCACCATGAGCGACATTGAAACCGTTTTCATATTACCGGATCCTTCGTTATTGGCAATTAATTCGACCATTGTGCGGGAGATCTACAAAAATGGCGGGAAAATTGATGCATTTGTAACAAATGCAGCGCAACTCGTTAATTAAGGTATGAAGCAATTAGTGATTTTAGTCGGATGTCTCGGTTTTTCGCTTTCGACACTGGCAGATGAAATAACGAAAATAACCGGTTTTGCTCCGACGTATGTAGGTCAGCAGATCGATATTTTTCAGGTAGTGGATTACCTTTCCATGAAGCAAGAGCGCATCGCATCAACTACCGTGCAGGAAGACAGCACGTTTACATGCAGTTTCTACTTGAATGAAACGCGTAAACTTGTTCTTTCATCCAACAATAACAGCGGTTTTATTTATGCTCAACCGGGCGCTAGTTATGATGTGTACATGCCCGACCGCAATCCGTACGATCCGTTCAGACCGTTGGGAAATAAAATTGAAGTAACGCTGTATAGCCTAGATTCTACCGATATCAATTACAAAATCTTGACGTTTGATCGTTGGACAGATGAAGTATTGGCAACCTATTATACCAAGAACAATGCTGAATCGGTTTATTTCTGCCAACGCATCGACAAATTTAAAACCGACGTTGAAGCCTACTACAAAGGCGATACCACCGACCTATTCTTTCGTACCCATATTCGCTTTACCATGGGACGAATTGATAACATGACCTTTTTGGGAAATCGCAACAAATACGAAAAATACGATTTCTACCTACGCACTTCTCCTGTGTATTACCAGAACGACACTTACATGGATTATGTGAAATTGTACTACGAAAAGTTACTTTCTAACATTGATCCGGCCATCAACAATAAGTTTTACTTGTCTTTACTGAAATCGAGTCCTTCGTTGATCATGCAATCTTTGGGGGCCGAATACACCCTCAAAAACAATGTTCGTTTGCGTGAATTGGTGATGATTAAAGTATTATCCGAGGCTTTTTACGAAAAAGATTTCCCGCAAACCAATATTATCACAGTACTCGATAGTGTATCCAATCACGGATTGTTTAAGGAAAACCGCGTAATTGCCGCCAATATCATAACGCGACTCATGGAGCTAACTCCCGGATCAAAAGCGCCCGATTTCACAGTTACCGGATCGGGAAATGTCTACGACTTGAAAAAGTACGCCGGTAAGCACCTCTATGTATTCTTTGTTTCGCCTTCCAATGTGGAATGCCAGAAACAAATGGAATTGTTGGTACCGATTTACCAACGCTATCAAAAAGAAATTCAGTTTTTGATGGTGATCAAAGAAGATGCTAAAACCGATCAGCAAACGGTGGATAATTTCCGGAAAAATCTTCCGTGGGAAAGTGTAGTTGTGGCACCTGAAAATGCCATTTTCGCGAAATATCAGGTGATCAATATCCCCTATTATGTGGTGATCGATCCGATCGGTTATGTAGTTGCCGCACCGGCCATGGGACCAACTCCCAACGGTCAATATGAGACCATCGACAAATTGTTTTTCTACATTAAAAAAGCAATTGAAGAAGGAACCGGTGACGGACGATAACAATCTTCCGAAAATTGCGGTATTTTTGTGCTGAAATAGCGTAAAATGCAGTACAATCTTAGTGAAATAACAGCGGTCATTCGCAACAGACGAACCATCTTTCCGGAGCAATTCAGCACACGTAAAGTACATCGTGAACAATTGGAATTGTTGTTGAACAACGCCGTTTGGGCGCCTACTCACGGCATGACACAACCGTGGCGATTTACTGTTTTCACCGATGATGCCCTACTCGATTTAAGCGAACAATTGGGGCGCATTTACCTGGAAACGGTTCCTGCAGAAAAACAAGACGATGCCAAATTGGGTAAACTGATGAACAGACCGAAATTGGCTTCGGCAGTAATTGCTGTTTCCATGAAACGCGATGAAACCCTACGTATTTCAGAACAAGACGAACTGTTGGCTGTAGCTTGCGCCGTTCAAAACATGCACCTCACGTGTACAGCTTATGGTCT
>JBILJP010000095.1:0-14037 GCA_044377135.1 Fluviicola sp. | reverse complement strand
ATCATTTTGGATTGCTGCAGAAGCGGAAGCCTCGGAAATGTCTCCATTGCAAAGAACGGTATCGTCACGCTGAGAAAAGGAATCAGTATTCTCACCGCGAGTACGGCCGAGCAAAATGCTTTCGAAAAAAACGGGCAGGGCATTTTCACTCAACTGATCTGTAATGCATTATCCGGAGGAAATTCGGACATCCTGGGCAATGTTAAATTGACACATCTATACGAGCACGTTGAAAAAATGCTCGGGCCATGGGACCAACGGCCAACTTTTAAAAGCAATTCGTCTAGATTAACTGTATTAAGGAAAGCCGAACCAAAAATCCCTTATGATGTGTTGAAAAAAATCACGTCTTATTTTAAAGGTCCAAAATACTACCTTCCACTTGATCCATCGTTTGAACCAAGTGAGAAATTGGGAAACAAACAGAACGAAGAGATCTTTCGCCATTTACAAAAATTCGCAAACGTTGGATTGGTAACGCCAATAAATACTGAGTTCATGTACTACGCAGCAATTGAATCTAAACATTGCGCATTAACTGAATACGGGAAACAGTATTGGTCGCTAATAGCCAAAGAATCCATCCTTTAACTCAAAATAATCGCAATCAAATAATAAACCCAATAATATGAAAAAACCAAACATTTTTATCAGTCATCAATGGAAATACAGCGATGAATATTACAAGTTGAAAGAAAAACTGGATCAACTGGGATGGGATCATCTGGATTACAGTGTTCCCCATCATGATTCATTCGATCTGACGAAACAAAAGCAAATTGCAGCTGCCTTGAAAGAACAGGTACGACAATGCAATTTCTTTATTGTTGTTGCACGAATGGCAACCGGAAATAGTGAATGGATTGAAAAAGAGATTCAATATGCATTGGAATTCAATAAGTACATTTTAGGCGTTAAACCTTGGAATTATAAGGGAAATGTCCCAGTCATAATCCAAAATTCGTGTGATCAGATAGTCGGGTTTAATGTTCCTTCGATCATAAAAATTATTGAAGAGCTATTGGAAGAGTGACTATAAAAAAATTGAACCAACGGGATAATTTGTAAACAAAATGAATTATCCCGTTGGTTCAGAACAAATTTCTTTATCGTCTTTGCCCGCATGGCAAACGTAAGCAGTTAATGGATAGAAAAAGAAATACAGTGTGTATTGGAATTCAATAAGTACACTTTAGGAGTTAAGCCTTGGAATTATCTGGGATAATACATCATTCAAAATTATTGTAATCAAATCGTAGGATTTAATACCAAAAAAATTATCGCGATTATTGAAGAGCATCTAAATAAAAGATCGTAAAACAAATAAGCCGACTATGATTGTTTCTTCGGCTTCGTCAATGTTGAACTCAATCCATCAAACTGCTCGACCAAATAAGAACAACCATGCAGCACCCAGGATGCAAAAGATCACAACTATCGACACGCAGATCCTTAAAACCCTTCTAGTTGGTGTTCCCAATTGCTCCATGATCTTTTTCCCTATCTCGGTTGGATTATTTTCCCAAACTTCGTAAACCTCACCTGCGTTTAATCCGTGGAGCATGGTATCATCTAATCGAACCAAAAAAATTTTATTGATCCGTCTTGCTTTCTTGGCCTTCTGTAGTTCATCCCATTCCAATCGAGCCCAATAACTTTGGGTATAATTACGTGACACGATCACTACTGCGTTGCTTGCCCCACTATTAAAAACGGCTCTCGTTAGCCTAAATAAATCTTCACTGAATTGATTACGTTTCGAATAAAAGTAGACATCCAGCTTTTGTCTTATCAAAGCATCGTATAATTGACTTGCAACCGCCTGGTCTTTACCCGAGAAGGAAAAAACAATGTCGTACCTCGTTATGCGCTTTCTTCCCATCTGTTTATTTATTACGCAATTTTTCAGGTACTTCAACGGAATACGTAATACCCCCTGGATGGTTAAAACTCCGATTATTGTACCCCATTTTATTTATGATATCACTCCAGAGCTCCTCTACCTCATTTACATTTAAACATTTGGTACCTTTTTCATTATAGAGATCACTTTCGGTTAGAATAAAATGGAGATTTTGAGGTTTTACTAGTTCGCTCAATAAATGCTTCGGAGAATAGTTGTTCGCAATAGTAGCCTTTAATTCTTTGAAAGTGCTTTGTTTACTTCCATTACTACACATGTAAAAATCAACTTTGAAAAAAGAACTTGCCTTACTGCACTCTTCAAACATGTCAGAAAGAACAATTATTTTTATCTCGCAAGAATTTGTGTCAATGCCAGCAAGTAATAAATGGGCATTTTCCAGCGAATTACAAATGCAACTTTCTTTAAACCTAGGCTTCTTAAAGGCAATGTTTTCAAAGTAAGACGTAATCGTGTCTCGAAGTTGCATTGCCAGGCTGTCCATTTTATCGTGATATAATTTCTTTTTTATTTCTCTACCGCTCGATAGAGGTTCAATCTCTCTGTCAAATAATGACTGAACACTGTTATCTTTATCAATAATTTGCACAACCAACTTGTTCTTTCGATCACTTGGCAGCCCCAAAAATATATCATCGATTTTTTTGATCATTCCGCTTACACTTTCTTCATCCTGACTACTTGAAAGATCAACATAAATAAGCGTAAATTGGTCGGTGTATTTTCCCGTTGATTCACAAGAGGAGGACATTAGCATCGTAACGAATAGAATTACGCATGTTTTGTATAGTGATTTCATCTGTTTTACAATATTTCGTTTACATTAATTTTAAAGTTTGTAAGTCGTAACTTCTTCGACCTAGCGTTTTTTTCCGAATTTCAACTGCCGCTTCATAGAAGTTTTCGGGAACATTTTCCTGCATACCCCTATCGTAACCGTGTAAATAACACTCAAAGAAATAATCGGCATAATTAACTATAAAGTTGCCGTCTTTTGCCACCCAGGATAGATGATTATTCGCTTCATTCATCTGGCCTTTTATTTCCGATAGAGCCAGCGAGGCATGCTCTTTATTCAGTAAGCTCTTTTTTAAACGCCGTTCAATTCTGCGACGCTGTTTTACATTCCTGATCTTATTCAAACCAATGGATGCGCACACCCCACCTATAATCGGTAATACCAATGTTATTAATATAAAAGACCATTTTGCTGCACCGGAGCTAGAAATAATTGCTCTTACTTCTTCGCTGACTTCAGTGCTTGGTTTGATCGCTAAAAACTTAAACCGAAACATTCCCAATACAATAATTGTAGATAGTAGTGCAAACAATATTAAAAGCCTGATGATCAATTGAACGGTTTTAATTCTGCCGGAATATTTGAGTTCTTTTTCTGTCGCCATATTCCCTTCACCTAAAATATTTTCCGAACGTCTGTCAAGCATCTCGTTTTGCAACGAATTCCCAAAATATTGATCGTACATAATTTTGATATAGACGGTCATCAAGGCAAGTCCTGTAGCAAGAAGATATGATTCTCCATTATTGTCAATAACAAAACCTTCTGAAACCATTTGCATTGATAATGGAAAATCTGCAACTACCAGCGCCATGGCCACAATTAAATAAAAAGCACCAAGCCAAATGCTATACTCTTTCGAATGAAGATTGTAATGTGTATCGCTCACCCTCTTGTACTTAATCAATGATTGGTAGGTTTGCAATTCGGCATCATAATTGAGCTGCGTATCGGCGCATCTTACTTCTGCTTCTGCATACTTTTGTTTAAATTGACTTTCAATAAAGGATTGCCACAGAGTGGCTATGCGTTCCGTAATGATTTTCATAGATGATATATGGAGTCCAAGCACACCGTCTTGAAACCCTATTTTATGCAACGCTTTTCCATCTTCAGTTATTTCGTTCATGATGCTTTGCTTATTCTGCAATTTCACCTCCGTAAAACGCCATTCTCCGATACGTTCGTAATTTCGATTATACAAATCCTCGTGGTCTGTTTCAGGTTCTACTTCCGCTCGCTTGGCCAATTGTTTGATATACGCTTTTACACGTTGAAACCTATTCAATTCTGTAGCTTTTTCGTCTGTGTTTTCCATTGCTCAGTTATAAAATGTTTTTTTTCGTCCAAATCCCCAATTCATAACCCTCAATCAGCCCTTGCTCAATTTGTAACTTTTCTTCATGCAACAATCGAAACTGCCTTGACTTATCCGACTCTATATCAAGCCGCTGTTCCAACAAATGATCCGAAGTCTTTTTTAAACGTCTCAATTCATCGGCCACCTTAAAGTGAAGCTCAGACCGGCCTTCACGAATCTTTGCGATTTTTGATCTGACTTCTTCCAATTCTCTCTTTTTTGCGTTTAAAGCGTTCTTGTATTCTTCCAGCTGATAACTAAATTCAGGGAAGGTATACCTGTAAAATTTATTAATTTGAGAATGCGAATGCTGCTCTTTTCGGAATCTTAAGAATCCTCGAAAACGGTTCTCCACTTGCTCATCTGGTTGGAAAAAATCCTTTTGACCAAGCTTATTGAGTTGATTTAGTGATTTGTTCTTTGACTGAATCAAATGAAATAGTTCGCGTTGAATTGTGATGAATTTATTCGCAAACTGTCCTTCTTCCAATATCCAGATATCTATAGGCTTACTCCCCGAAAGAGCTTTTCTATAATTACTAAAAACAAGAATTTTCTCTTCAATTGAACTGAGTGTTTTTATCAAACCAATCTGACGAATGCCATACCCTAAGGTAAATGCTGTTAAATTGGCTAATAAAACAAAGCAAAAGATAGCTAGCAGCCCTTTCCTGTTTGCCAAAAAACCGTCAGCTGTTTGACTTAGAATGATCAGTGATAAAAACACGTTGGCAACAACGATCAATATCCACAGTTCTTTATTTAGCTTCCTGTTTTTTGAGTCATCGCTAACTTTTTCATCTATCGGATCACTTGATCGAAATTTCCTGGGTTCTATGACCTTAATAATGAAAAGAAAAAAAAGACCCGTAAACAATAATGTGATAGTTGACCCGATTACCTGACTTGACAAGTGTCTGCCTAACTCACCAATCTGCTCACTATCAGAACCGATTGTTTGACCTACTGACAGGATAATCAATAGAATACCAATCAACAATAATCTTGGCAGAACTTTTAACCAAATAGAATAAAAAGAACCATTCCTTATTTTGACTTTGAAGAAACTTGTTTTTTTTTGCTGCATTAAATTGACTTCAAAATTGAATCCTGACTGATTGTTGATTAGTTTCGAGATAAACAATTCGCAAACCCAAGCTACACACGATATGATAACAAGTAGTATAAGAAATGACGTTATCATAGCAAATACAGCGTAAAATTGGCCGTATTGGGCAGTATAAATCGACAAGTAATTAAATAGATTTGAAAGCGTAAAAAACAACCAGCCTTGGTTTGTCAAGTCATTGGACTCTGCAAAAATAGAGAAAAACCAACCAGCTGCGATCATTGAAAAAACACCAGTTATTAGCAGAAAATGTGCTGAAAATTTAGTCGATCCTATCTTCAGGCTGCTTTCCAATGTGGCGCTCGTTTCACGAAAAATGATCTTAGAGTGCCCAATCATTTCATCACAAATTTCACGTTGTTTATTAACTGCAACTTTCAGATCGTGCTCGTTTTTATGTTTGTTCTCGAAAACGCTGTTATACATTTCAACCAGTGCATTCAGCTCCTCTTTTACGTCTGCTAAGCGGTTTTTAATAAGATTAGTATGAGCACTTCCGAGCTCGCTTACTATTTCCTTAATTTTTGATTCAAGTCGGTTAATTTCCTCGTTTATCGCTTCCTTTTCCTCATGAAGTTCGGATTCAATTATGACGACTGTTTCAAGCTTTTCTTTTTGTTCGGAAACTTGATCTCTAATGATATCCAGCTGATCCTGGACAAATTGAATTCGCAAGGAAGAGGTATTTACCTTATACAACTGCTGCTTATTATACCAAACAGCAACTTCACCAAAAAGTTCTGTGATTGTGCGACCGTTGACCGCCCAAAGAAATCCTCTTTTTTTGATTTCATTATTAGTTTTTGCAAAAGGTTCTTCAACTATAACCTCTGAATCCCTAAAATCTACAATATCAACCTGATTAAGCTGATCTTGATCGAATTCTGGTAATTTGCGCTCTCTTATCCTCCTTAAAAACATTGGAAATGTATTATTTAGTTATACACTACAAATGTCCAAAAAACAATAGGTGGCCTTCCTACTTAAATCTGATGATTTTTTCTACTCGAATTGATGGATATTTCAAGATGGAAGAAGGGTATTAATTATTCAAACTTAGCTCTAGAAGTTAAACTTTGTCATCTCAAGTAATCAACCAAGTATCAATCCACAATAAACTCGCCTTCTTTCTCCTTTTCCTGCTGTTGCTTGAGTTTCTTGGTTTTTTCGCGGAGTTTTTCCAAGGTTTTGTTGGTACGTTTTTTCTCTTCTACCGGATCAACGGTTTCTTCTTTGTCGAAGTTGAGGCGCAATTCTTCGTGTGGTTGCACTTTGTGCTCGTAGCCTTTGATGGTAGAATCTTTTTTGAACAACCCGAATTCGGTTTTCAGAATAGACATGGCTTCTTGCTTGGCTGCTTCACGGTTTTCTTTGGCTTGTTCTTTTTTGCTTTGCCCGTCCCAAACAATGGTCGGGTTGTCCATTGGACCATACATGCGCACGTAAAGTCTGATTCCGGTTTCGTCGTCAATTACTTCCCCAAATTCCGATTCGTCTTTGGCTATTTTTAAATCACGCAGTCGGAACGCGAATTTGTAATCGACCACATTATCAAACGAATGCGTGCCTTCGGTGGTAATATCCAACGCAGATGAATTGATCACCATTGATGGAATAATGATGTTGCTATTACTGATATAAATAGTGTTTTCGAGTGTTTCGAATGAAATATCATTGAGCTTTCCTTCGAGTGCTTCAATTTCGTTCTTTTTCAGTACCAATCGCGTTTTAGGTGTTTTTAAACTGGCTACCAATTCTTTAAACGCCAATACATTGGTGAGTTTTCCGTTGGACACTTTCAGGTGAATTTGCGATACAATCCGATCTTTCAAAATACCATTGCGCATATCGAAAGGTGCTTTCAGATCCATTTCCACCTCTGCTTTACCCGAAATATTATCGGCAGTAATTACCTGTTGCTCAAAGTTGTTCCATTCTTTGAACAATGGTTTGAATTTTAAATCTTTCGAATGAAGACTGGTTGCCATATCGAAGAACTCAGGAGCGGTTTCAACCACAGCAAAAGTACCATGAACGGAAGCATCCGCATTGCGCCCGAATAATTGCTCAATCACGATACTGCGGTAACCAACCGTCATGTTTCCATGGATTTCCTTGAATTGATGGTCGCCAAGTGTAATGTTTCCGACATCCAAACGCACATCACCTTTGATCATTGTGGGCAATAACCAATCCCGGATTCCTGCTTCACTTTCAGAAACGGTGCCTTCATTGTTGTTAAAATCGGCCAGATCAATCAATCGGCTTTGAGCAATCACCGTTACGTCAAGGTGCGATTTATCCTGTAAGAACTGATCGATCTGATCAAAATGTCCGTTGAGTTTCAAGTCAGATCGACCCAAGACTACCGATAAATTTTCCAGCGCAGCTTCATGTCTGTCCAGGATTACTTTACCGTTGATTTGCTCAAATTTACGTGCATCCTGGAATAATTTGAGCGACACTTGCTGCAACACAGCCGTTCCGGAACCGTCTTCCACTTCAACGCTTTGTTCTCCTGCCGCATCAGTAACGGTAGCCAACGCAAAACGTGTATCAACATTGACATTTCCGGTTAAGGTTTCAATTTTTGGCAAGCGAAACAAGGCATGTAAAACAGCCAAATTGATCGAACCATGGGCATCGCCGGTATAGCGCGGTGCTGAAAATTTCCGAATGGCCAAATGCCCGATAAACGGACCGCCAACGGTGTGAAACGATACTTTTTTAAGATTCAGCTCTTCTTTGTCTTTTCCTTTCAGGGTTGAATAATTACCATCGACCTGCAAGTTGCTAATCGTCAAATTTTGTGACGGCTCTACCAATTTCCCGTCTTTCACATTGAACGAACAATCGATGTAGGGATAAGCATCAACGCCCAATTCGCTATTGACTTTCAGCATAAAACTGGCTGTTCCTTTGCCCTTGAATCGATCTAAGTGCTCAGTTTCTTTAACCGAAAGGTGATTGGCAACTTCTGTAAGTGATAACTCGGTTGCCGACAATTTTGCCTGTACAGAGTTACTATCTACAAATACACTGACTTGAAAGGGCAATCCGGCCAAATGCAATAGTCCATTGGGCAGCGAGACCGTGTTTTTGACTTTATCGATGTGAATGTCGACAACGGTTGTAGCCGGCTGATTGACCACAATAGGAATTTGCCCGTTTTGCAGTTTTCTGATTTGAAAAGCCGCTTCGGTGTGCATTGTAAACCGCTTGTCGGTAAATTTCCCCCGTAAGTTCAGTTGCCTGAAATCGGTTGAATAGGTTTGCTCTTGCAGGGTGTTGGTATAACTAAACCGTAAATCGCTCACCGAAATGGATTTCAATGTGAGTTCGAAAGCCGAAGCTTTGGCATCTTTGGAGGTTTTGACAATGTCGTAATTGACCTTGCCTTTTTTGTTGACTTTCAGTTGCAGGGTTCCCGGGCTGACTTCAATGGCTTTTACGTTGTAGTTTTCATTCCAGATATCGATCGGATTAAAACGCAGGCGAATCATTTCCGAATACAGCAATGTATCGCGGCGTGTGGCATAAGGCAAAGCATCCGGAATAAATACATCGTGAAAATCAAGCGAAACATTCGGAAAAGTTTTCCAAAAAGTGATATCAACCTTAGAGACTTCGACCTTCGCTTTTAGGTTTTTGTTGATTTCCCCGATGGCATAGTCCACAATTTCATCGTGAAAAATGTAGAGCGCGGCCGAAATGAGCAAAACAATACTCAAAATGGTCCCGAAAAACCATTTCACCGTACGTTTTAGCCATTTGGGGATGTGCATACATCAAAGTTAAGGATCGCCAACACTGCGCTGACACGAGTTTCAATAAGTAATCAACGCGCGATTATTAATTAATTACAGTTTTACAGATTCTTTTCTGTAAAATGAGGCGACTATCGCTCTAATATTGATAATTTCGCCCAAATTTAAATCCATTCTTATGTTAAGAAAATTGCCTAAATCAATATTCCTCCTTGGAATGATGTTAGTTAGCCAACTAATTTCTGCACAAATCGAATTAAAAGCCGACGGTGGCTCTTTTGAAGATCTAACTCCTTGGAATGAAGGATATCTTGGAGTTGTACAAACACAAGCGTATGCAGTCATTCCCAAATTCCGTCAATTTCAATACTTTGATAAAAGCGGAGAAATGAAGTGGAATGAAAAAATCACTCCGTTTAATTTTAACAACGTTAGTATTTGCAATCCAGAAGCTGAATATGCCTATTTCATCAACATGCCATTTGGAAAAACGGCCGCTTTGGAAAAGACTTCCAAAACCGAATTTCTCAACATCCATCAGATCGATCAGTCTGGAAAGGTTATAGAAAAATCAATTACTTATACCAATGAATTAAAACCGCTTGCCGGATATTTAAAGGATATGAGCAAGTGTTATATGGGGGCCACTAAAGACGGATTTGTGATTGTTGTAACCAATGACAATTTGAAATACCACGTTGTTCGTGTTGACAGTAAGCTAAACGCCAGCTATCAAACGATTGATTTAGAATGGAATGAAAAGTTATTTAACGAAGGAAAATTATCAAAACCTAAATTTGTATTAGGTGCGACTAATTTCACAATAATCCAACTAAAATTGGTTGATAACAAAATCGAGACAACCATGAAAACCATGAAGCTAGAAAACATTTCTACTCTTCAAACTACTGTAAATCATATTTCTTTTGACGGTTATTCCTTGTTCTCTAAAAATGGTTATGAAATAGAATATTCATTTGATGAACGACAGTTCATTGATCATACGAGAGAAGAATGGAAAGGGAACACCATTTATTATATACCGACCTTAGGCTCATTTCTAGAATTTGTTTATTTAGGTGATCAACTGAAAAGTTATGCCTATTTCAAAAATGTTACTGCCAATACCAAAACTGTAGAAAAAGAAGGATTTGTACTGTATAACCTGAATACAACTGAGGAAACAACCATTGAACCCAACTTTACTTTTTACATTGATGGTGAAAACAAAGGTTCTAAAGAACATGGAATACATATCGGAAAAGAAGATGAGTTCGTCTTAATTTCCCTTCAGGAAAAAGAAAATCTTTTATTGGTGACCTCATCAGGTATCGAGAAAAAATATACTGAAAAAGTATCCATTGCTCAAATCTTTGCGTCCTATGTTTCTGGTAAGGCAATTAATGCATCAACGGAAATTGACGTCGTTTCAAAAACCGGAGATCATTATATCGGAATGGATTTCGAAGGAATCAAAAATAGTTTTGGAAACACAAAAAGAGTAACTATTTACGAATATTAGTTGTTCACAATAAAGGAAAATAAGGTCATCAGTCTAAAATTGATGGCCTTTTTTCATTCTGAACAGCTAATCTTTCAACCAACCCATCGTTTTCCTCACAAAAACCTCCAACTCATTGGCAATGGATTGATGCTCTCCGGCAGTCGGGTGAAACGTGCAACCTGATCGGTACATTCCTTCGTAGGTAAAGGCTCGCACCTTGGTATCACCTGCTTGATTCAACGCTTCAGCAATGGAAAACACGTAATTTTTCATCACCGGCTTCAGTTCGGTATTGGCCATAGGGCTGGCGCAACAAATGATGGTTGCTGTTTCATATCGTAGGCGAATTGTCTTCAGAAAATCGACATACGTACTGCAAAAGATGGAAGAATCTTGTAAACCGTCGTTTTGCCCGAGGGTAATGATCACCAAATCGGGATCTTTTCCGGGTTGTTGCCAGATTTCGCCGTTTTTTCGCAAATCGACACGATCATAGACTTCGGGCATTGTGGTTTGCGAGCCGCAACAAGAACGCGACATTCCTATACCTGAAACGGCAGTGAGTTGCCAGTCGGCCTCCAATCTGCGCGAAAGCACGCATCCATAACTTAAGTAAGCATTGTGTTGGTCGTACCATTGTCCTTCCCCACAAGCAAGTTCCGATTCGTCGTTTCCATTTCCGCAAGTAATTGAATCACCGATAAACTCAATGGAATGTTTTTTAGTCGGAAGTGGAAAAACGGAAGCGCAACTCATTCCCACAAACTCAATATAACCGATAGTGGCTTCGGTATTCTTGCAAATCAGTAAGGTATGTTCCGTATCGGCCAGATCGTCTGCAATAAGAATGACATTGCGTTCGGCTTTGAGTTGAATGCGCTGTGGCGGTAAATCATCAATCACCACTTCGATGTAATTGTGGAGCGTTCCGTACTTGACCTCGTCCTGGATTTCTATTTCGCAGAACGTACCTGTGAAACCCACTTCGACAGCTGTTCCCGGAGCCCAACAGCGGGCAAATTGCTGGTGAATAGTATCAAACCGACCCATAAACCGGAAGGCTTCATGATCAGCACCGAAAAATTGAATTCCTTCTTTTTCAGTACGTAAACCGTAAATTGAAACACAGGAGGAAATTAGTAACAGACTCAATAGAAAAGGCCATCGCATGGGCAAAAGTAAAGAACTCCCACAGATACACAAATTTGAACCACAAAGACACACAACGCTTTCGCCGAAGCTTGTGCCATCGCTAAAGCTATAGGCGACACGCGATTAGCGAAGGAGCAAAGAAAATAGGACAAGATTGACTTGTTAAGGCCACAACGCTTACGCTGGAGCTTGTGCCATCGCTAAAGCTATTGGCGACACGCGATTAGCGCAAGCATAAAGGTGTTCTACCTAAATTGCCTTTGTGATCTTAACTGGTCTAACACTTCAAAAAAACTTTGTGCCTTTGTGGTAAAATTTACAACCAATGCTTTATTTGATCACCGCCGGTAAATCCTTTGTTTTATTAGCCGGAACGAAGAGTATGGAACTTGTGTTCACACAGTAGCGCGTGTCTTTATCGGTGAAACCTTCGCCTGTAAAAACGTGCCCTAAATGTCCGTGACAATTGTTGCAAATGATTTCCACGCGCATACCATCGGCATCGGGAACATTGGTTACAGCACCGTCAATTGCAGTATCGAAACTTGGCCAACCGCAATGTGATTCGAATTTATCTTCGGAAGTATAGAGCGGATTGTTGCACTGACGGCAGATATACAATCCTTTATCTTCTTTATCGTAGTAATCTCCGGTAAACGGTCGATCGGTTGCTTTGTGCAGAATCACATCTTGCTCTTGAGCTGTGAGCTTGTTGTATTTTGCGTTTGTTTTTGGCATCACTTGTTCCATATTCGTTTTAGTTGAATCTTGTTGCGCGTTGCAAGAAGAAAGTGCAATGATAGAAAGCGTGCATATTCCCAAAAATAGATGTCTCATAATCGTTGTTTTTTCTAAGTTACGTTCCGGAATCCAACTTGGATTTTAGAGATTCAAAATAGATTGATTAAACAACTGATCATGCCAATTAGTTCAATTCAAAAAAAACATTAAATCGCAATATTTAATCAAATATCGTTAGTCAACTGACGGAAATTAAATAAATTCAGTAATCTAACTGACGGAAATAAACTGTTTTTCGTTAATAAATTGACGGAAATCAATAAAATATTTACTTTTGAAAAGCACAGAACACTGATAAACAATGAAGTACATCCAACGAAGCTTAGAGAACATTTTACCTGCTTACCTCAAGCCGAACAAAGTAATTGTATTGTTAGGCGCAAGACGTGTTGGCAAAACAGAGCTCATCAAACAAGTACTAACAAAACTCAATGAACCGATACTCATTCTGAATGGCGACGACGAAGAAACCCACGCACTTTTAAAAGAACGGACGGTTCGCAATTACGAGCGTTTATTAGGTACAACCCGTTTATTGGTCATCGATGAAGCACAAGTCATTCCTGAAATCGGAATAAAACTGAAATTGATGGTTGATTCGATAGACGGATTACGAATCATTGCTTCCGGATCGTCCATGTTTGAATTGAACAATCAATTAGGAGAACCGTTAGTCGGCAGAAAAACGACCTTTTTATTGTACCCGCTGGCTCAAATAGAGTTCGGAAAACAGGAAAACTATGCTGTCACAAAATCAAAATTGGATGAACGTCTGGTATTTGGCAGCTATCCCGAGCTTGAACAACTCGAAACATGGGACCAGAAAGTAAGATACCTCAAAGAACAAGTTAACTCCTACTTGTTAAAGGACATTCTTGCTTTCGAAGGAATTAAAAAACGTGAAAAAATCCTATCGTTACTGCGCATGTTGGCTTTTAGAGTCGGAAGTGAGATTTCCATAGAAGGTATAGGTAACGAACTCCAAATCAATAAAAACACCATCGACCGGTACCTGGATTTGTTATCCAAAGTTTTCATCATTCAGAATGTGCGTGGTTTCAGCAGAAATCTTGATAATGAAATCACCAAAAAGGGAAAGTGGTATTTCCTTGATAATGGCATTCGCAACGCATTGATCAATAATTTCAATCCGATGGCTTTGCGCGACGATCATGGAAAGCTTTGGGAAAACTATCTTATTGCAGAACGATTGAAATTACAGGAGTACACTGAAAAACACACTTCCAACTATTTTTGGCGCACTCACACAAAACAAGAAATTGATTGGATCGAAGAAGCAAACGGCCAAATCAGCGCTTTTGAATTCAAATGGAACCCAAGAAAGACATTTAGAACACCAAGTCTATGGAAAAAAAACTATCCTGAATCACCTCTGATAGTTGTTCATCCTGATAATTATTTGGATTTCATCACCGAATAAGTGATCATTTTCCCAGTAAAAACGGGTGCTTTCAAAAAAAATTAAAAAAAACTAAAAATCGCTGTAACTTTATTGAGGCTTCCCTGTCTTACAAGAGATGATTATGCTACATGAACGCAAAAGACTACAATAACGCAATTGATCAATACGCAGATAATAT
>JBILJP010000094.1:0-14131 GCA_044377135.1 Fluviicola sp. | reverse complement strand
CATATTAAAATCGGTTTAAGGGTTATTGATTGATGAAATGAGAAAATTCCAATACGATAAACTCGGCCGGACGAACAGCCGATAAGCCAATACGTACGATCATTTTACCTTCCAAAACATCTTGTGCAGTCATGGTTGTTCCCAATCCAACATTTACGAAGTAAGCGTCTTCGGCTTTTGCTCCGAGTAATGCACCTTCTTTCCAGATACCATTGAGGTAAGAATTGACCATGGAACTCACCTTCACCCATGTTTTGGCATCGTTGTTCTCAAATACAAATTGAGCAATGGCTTTTTTCACTGATTCTTCTACAGTAATAAACAAACGACGAACCGGAATGTAGCGCCACTCATTGCTGTTACCTGCAAGTGTGCGTGCTCCCCAAACCAAGGTTCCCTGCCCCGCAAATGAACGGATGGCATTGATTGATTTTCCGGTAGTTGCATCTACATTCAATGCATCCTGCGTGTTATCAGAAATAGCAACCATTGGTTTTACCACACCTTGCAAAGCAATATTTGCCGGAGCTTTCCAAACACCTTTTTCGCGATCTGTTTTGGCATAAACACCCGCCAAAAGTGCCGACGGAGGTAAGGTCATTTTCAAATACGGAGCTAACGCGTTTAGCGCAAGCAAATAATCTTGACTACCTCTCAACTTAAGATCATCCAATGTATCTGTATCCAATTTGGTAGTCATTTCATTTACCGAATAACGTTGATTGACTTCCAGATGCGGATAATAAACAGCTCCATAGCTCAAGTTTCCGGTAAGAGCATTTCTGTAGTCGGAAAGATCGTTGGTAGTTCCGGTTAATGCGGTATCTTTCGGCGTATCGATGAGCACAAAACGATCTTTCATTTCGTTACACAAATTCAGCGCTCTTTGAACAACTGTTCCGTAATCTGTCAATGATAAAGCAACTGCTTCCGGAAAAGCAATAATCGTAGGCTCGTCTAGTTTTTCTATTGCCCCGAAAACAATGGTTGGATCGGCTGTTGTACCAAAAAAATCAGTCGCACTCATTGCATTTCCATGATGACCGATCGGCAAAATATAACAAGCTCCACCTCCGTTAGCGAAATACAAGTTGATACATTCGTAAAAGAAATAATCAAGTGTATTAGGTGATGGAAGTGTTACCTGAAACGCAGCTGACAAGGTAAACGTGTGAGCCATTGGTCCGCCAAAATGATCAGTGAACTCTTTGAAAGAAGTGATTCTAAGTGGTTCAAACAACGTTCCTTGTGCCGTGTATCCTAAAAACACCGGAATAGCAGAAGATACTTGAACAATTGATGGTGGAAGCAACGATGCTTCTGTGATTTTTACACCCGGAGTGTTTGGATTTGCATAAAGTGTTGACATTGAATTGCGAGTTTATTCGATTTATACTTATTTAATTGATCTGCGAAATAGCTAAACGATTGTAACAGGTATTTGCTGAACCACAGGAACCGAAGGTGCTGGTAGTTCCGGCACAATTTCCAGCATGCGTATCTGATACATGGCGTATGGTTTTTGTTCTCCGCCCAAATTAGACCACATGTTGTGCGAATCTTCCAAGCTGATATTGTGATAATTGATCTCCAAATTGAACTGTTGTGTACCCCCTGCTCCATTAATGGTGATTTGCTGATATGGCGTTCCTTGAAAGTACCGGAGTGTGTGCGTCAGTAATGTCAGTGCTTCAGCATATTTTTCGGAATCTTCTCCCGGATGAAACGCAAACAAAACATACATCTGAATCCGCATTACAGCTATTCCGGGCATTCCGTGGGTCAGTTGATTGGAGGAAGAAGGCGGCAACGGATTGAGTTGGTTTTTGTAGATCGTATCTTCTTCAATGTTGATGAGATTCACCGCAATTTTCTTACTGCCGTTTGCGTCAAATGAATCTTTTTTAAGGTGCTTGATCACCGCATATTCGCCTTCGTAACTCGGTAAACCAGGGTTGTAAATCGCCCCCAGGTAATTGTTTAATCCGTCAACAATTTGCTTGATTGATTTACCGATCATAACCCCTGATTTTCAAGCATTAAAGCGCCAGTTTCAGCAGTAGCGAAATGAACGGGTATTTCCCTCGTTGTTTGGAATTTACTGAAGTAAATAGTTTTATTTAATCCGATTGTGATAGTGTCCATTGCAAATAGCGTTAGTCAATGAGCCAAAGCTATATGCAATTGAAATGACAACTAAAAAAAATTAACGAATAGACCGTTTGGGTTAATGAAAAGCATTTTTCGGTTGTTAAACACTTATCTAACCAATAATAGTTGAATGAAAATAAATCGTTGTTTTTAGTTCAAAAAAAAAGACATTCTAATTTGAATGTCCAATTTGTTTCAACTACTTAAAGAATCTCACTCCTTCACCAAACGCAAGGTCTCGCGGTGATTATCGGTAACCAAGGTTACGATGTACATTCCTTTTCCGAATCCGGAAATATCCAACGCACTCGTACCCTGAACGGATGTTTGCAACACCAATTCTCCCATCATGGAATAAACCGAAACCTGTGCTTGTTTGCTGTGATTGAAAGCGTATAGCATCACTTCTTCTTTCGCCGGATTTGGAGCCAACAACCATTGCGGTGTTTCTTGTTGTTGTTCATCAAGACTTGCCGTACTCAACGGATCGGCTTCCATGTGGTGTAAACCGCCAAGATCCTGACCTACAAACAGGTTGATCAACCCATCGTTATCAATATCTTCAGCCCAAAAAGCACTGTACAAACCTACATCGATTCCGCGATAGGCGTCACTTACTAACTGAAACGAATTGCCGTTTGCCAGATGATCATCGATGTCATTGTAATAATGCAACTTGCCATCGTAAGCTCCCACAAACAAATGTGTCGTGTCGTTTACTCTGAAAAAATGAGGAATCGCATAACCGTCGGGCGTACTTGGAGCTACATCTACTTGCCCCACCATATTGTCTATTAACGAAAAAACCGCACTCGAAGCCGTACCTGTATTGCGGTAATAAGCCACTTCGCCGGTTTTGTTCCCAATGAGTAAATCAAGCAACCCGTCATTGTCTAAATCAAATAACTGCGGCGCGGCGTAAGCGGTAACAGTAATTGTAGTACCGTTGTTATCGGTCAAAGCAGAAGCAGATCCGAATGCCACATTGTTTCCTGCGCCAGCCGTGTTGGTAAATCGGTTGATTTGTCCGTTTTCCATCCCAATCAGCAAATCGTCGTCGCCATCATTGTCTAAATCACCGAATGTTGGAATGGATCGCAAACCAAACGATTGTGAGGTTAAATTCAAAAAATCATCATCCAAATACGCGAACTGCGGTGCATTCACTGTTCCTGTATTGCGGTACACCAAAAACGCACATTCCTTGTTGAGTGTAGGTTTATAGCGGAAAAAATTCGAGACCAATAAATCACGTTTTCCGTCGCCGTTCTGATCAAACATCACAGGAATACTTCCCAAACCGTGTTCAATCATCTCTTCCTGAAGAAAAGCGGTAGTACGGAAAATAAAATTGGGTTGGTTGTTTTGACCCAGGTTTTCATAATAGGACACACTCTTTTCGTTTTGCGAAACCGTTCGGGCGTTTGGGGCCACAATCAGGTCTTTCACGTTGTCATGATTCACATCCACATAAAAAGAAGCGGGAAACATTTCTATAAAAGCAGGCGTGGTATTACTCGGGAAGTTAATGTCCTGAGAAATCATTGCCGAGTTGGTATTCGGGGCACTTCCTCCGTTCATCAACAGGTTTAAATTATCCGAAGACACATCGCCTAAGATCAAATCATACACATCATTGTTATTCATATCAATGGCCAACAATGTTGAACCCGAATGGCGCTTCGGTGCTACGTAAGCAGAATCGGTTTCAAGTACCTGAACAGTTCTCAACGGATTGGGAATATTGCCGTTTCCAACACCGCAGGGACTTTGTGTGTCGTTCAAGATCACAGTACTGTTGTTCGGATCTTCCCGAAACTGTCCCCAGCATTCGTTTTGCAGCACAAACTCTAATGAATCGGGAACTCCATACAACTCCATGCTTTGATTTTGGTGATATTCCACCCGCTCTCCACCAATGTGAAACGTAAGGATATCCAAATCACCGTCGCCTTCTACATCTACCAAGGCAGGAATGTCGCTACCGGTAATGTACAGATTGTTGTAATCACCGATGTAATTGGATTCAAGGTTGGCTTGCACCAATTGCCATTGCAACCCCGAAACGGAATTACCCACATTTCGGTAAACAGCCATTCCTCCGGTTCCATAGCAAAACAGGTCGTTTTTCCCATCCTGATCGTAATCAACCATTGCAGCACGGTAACGAAGACTTGCAGGAAACAACGACGCTCCGTTGTATAAATAGCGATAGGTCGGATTTCCATTCACTTGCTCGGTTACAAAAACGGCAATCTCATCGCCACTTCGGTCAAACACAAACAAATCCATATCGCCGTCATAGTCTATATCAATGTCTGAAAATTGTGCAAAGTTCAGTCCGCCGGCCCAGGCATGATCTAAGGTATCAGCACCAATTTTCACCACCACACTCCGATCGTATTCAAAACCAAGGTATGTTTGTGATTTTAGACCTGTTGAAGAAAACACCAATAACGCAAACAAGACAATAACAACTTTCATAGGAATCCAATTGTGAATACAAAAGACGGCACGAATAGTCTTCGGCCGGGAGCAACGTTTCAGTACGAATGTAGTTAAAGGACTAAACATCTACAAGTGAAAAAAAGCATACTTATCCTAATGACGACTGTGTTGAGCGTTTGGTCGCACGCACAAGATTCTATGTCGGTTCTTTTTATCGGGAACAGTTATACCTATGTGAATGATCTGCCCGACATGACGCGTCAGCTGGCTGAATCATTGGGAAAACAATTAACGGTGGGTTCCAAGACAAATGGTGGATTTACCTTTCACAATCACACCACCGATCCGCTCACATTTGCAGCCATGCACCAACAAAATTGGGACGTAGTTGTGTTACAAGCGCAAAGTCAGGAACCGAGTTTCGACGATACACAAGTTGATGCGGAAACCGTTCCCTATGCCAAACAACTGGCGGATAGTGTGGCTACGATCAATCCGTGTTCCAATGTGATGTATTATATGACATGGGGACGAGAAAACGGTGATCCACAGTGGGCACCTATTTCAACTTTCGCGGGCATGAACGACCGCCTGTACAATGCTTATATGCGCATGGCCGACACAACCGAAAGCATGGTGGCAGCTGCAGGCGCAACCTGGAAATATGTACGCGATAATTATCCGGGCATTCAACTGTATCAGGCAGATGGTTCGCACCCAAGTCTTGCCGGATCTTACCTCACTGCCTGTACTTTTTACACTTCTTTGTTTCAAACACCGGTCACCGGCGCAACTTATACGGCAGGTTTAGATCAGCAAACGGTAACACAATTGCAAACTGCCGCAGACCTTGTGATACTCGATAGCCTGGAACATTTTAAACTCCACCCGATCAACGAACCGGTACAAGCACACTTTACCTTCACTGAAGGAAACGGTTTTGTGCAATTCACCAATACTTCCATTCGCGAAGATCAGTTGAGTTGGGATTTTGGCGACGGAAATACCAGTACACTAGAAAATCCGCTTCACCAATATGGTAGTGCCAACCTTTTTACGGTAACACTGATCGCTTCGAACGCTTGTGCTTCGGATACAATTATTCAAAATGTCTTGGTTCAAATAGAAGGAATTGATGAATTAGCAGAATCGGGAGTTGAACTGCGCGAATTCAATGATCGTTTTGAGATTTTATCTGCAAACCGGGAATTATCCTATTCTATTTATTCCATCGATGGTAAACTGGCGCAATCGGGCAGTATTTCTGTTTCTGAACCTCATACTATCAACAAAACAATTGATGTGGGATTCATACTATTAACAAACCATCTGCAACCTATTTATACCAATCGATTCATTTCGTTAAAATAGTTCCTTGCAAAAGGAACTCCATTTGAGAAGTATATTAAACAATTGTTCCCGGGGAAGACAATAATATGTTCTTCCCCGTTTTTTTTGTTTAATGCCTCGTATCGTCACAAAAAGTTAACCATTTAATCATTCAGCTTTAAAGAAACCGGTAATGGCATCAAAAACCGGAATTAGAATCAACCTTTATAAAAACAAGCGAAAATCAGCTTAAAACAACCTTACCAGTCATAATTGCAGCCATTTAAGGAATAACCGGTCAGCTAAACCGATATACTATGAAAATAGTCATTATTTCTAAATTTTATCATTTTCGATTAAAATTTAACAACTGAAAACTAGCAGTTTATAAAAAACAAAATAGTTAGAATTATTTTGTTAAAAACCGAACGCATAATCACGCGTTTAAAACAGCAATAAGTAACCATTCAACATATTACTAATCAGCTATTTAAAGCAAAAATAACATCATATTAATACAGCCTATATAAGAAGTAGTACTAAATTTGAAGTTTCCTTTTGAGGCATAACCTAACATTTTAATTGACTGGTGTTCGTTTTTTGCGGAATTTTGTACCCAATAATTTAATTAGCTTATGAGAAATAATAACTTTAATCATGCCTTCAAGGCAATGATGCTTTTTTGCTTCATTGTTTTGAGTTCGTCAGGTGTTAAAGCACAGCTCACGGGAACAAAAAACATTCCCGGAGATTATGCGTCACTTGATTTGGCCATTACAGACCTTAACACCCAGGGTGTTGGTCCTGGTGGTGTAACCATCAATCTTTTAGCTGGTAACCCGCAAACTGCTCCTGCAGGTGGTTACAGCATTACAGCTACCGGAACCTTGACCGATCAAATCATTTTTGCAGGTAACGGCAACGTAATTACAGCTTCTAATGCTTTAACAGTTGGTGCGCTTAACGATGCCATCTTCAAAATTGTGGGTGGTGACTATATTACCATTGGTTCTTTTGATATGCAAGAGAATGCTGCTAATACAACAACTGCTGCAGCTACTAACAACATGACCGAATGGGGTGTTGTCTTGACTTACGCAACTGTCACCAATAATGCCCAAAACATTTCATTGATTGGTAACTCTATTACATTGAATAGAACCTACCAAAACACATGGGGAATTTACGCAAACGCAACTCATGCTTTAACTGCAATTACAGTAACTGCAAGTGGAACAGGAGCAACTGGCGGTAACAGCGGTTTGAAAATCTACGGAAATACAATCTCAAATGTTAATCAGGCAATTACTGTAGTAGGACCTACAGCAGCTGCAGATAACAATACGGGTATTGATATCGGTGGTGCAAGTGCGGTAACCGGAAATACCATTACCAATTTCGGAACTACAAGTGCGTTTTCAGGTTATGTCAATATTTCCGGATCTGTTGTAGGTATTTTGGTTAGAAACTCTAAAGACTACAATGTTTCTTACAATAACATCGCTAGTTCGGTGGGTGGTACAACTACGGGAGTTTTGAGAGGAATTTTCGTTCCATCATTCTCAAATGCTCCTACCGGAACATTTACGAATACCATTTCCAACAATACGATCTCACTTCAAAATGGTGCATCGAATTCTATTGAAGGAATTGCACATGGATCATCAACTTCTACAACGACGTCTACATTGAATGTTAACAATAACAATTTTGTTAATAGTGGTCATACTGTAGCAGCTGGTGCAACTATCTTGTTCATTACAACGGTAGCACAACATTTTGTAACAAATATCACTAACAATACATTTACATCTCTAAATGTAAACACAACAGGAACGGTAACATTCATTTCACACAATTACTCGTTGCCTGCTGCTGGAACAATGAATATAAGCGGCAATTCTATTGTTACAAGTTTCTCAAAAACCGGTGCAGGAGGATCAGTTATTCTTACATCAACAAATGGTTCATCACCAAACGGATCTTTCACCAATTACTTAAACAATAATTTTTCGAATATTACTGTTACTGGTGCTACTGCAATTCTCGGTTTCAATAATACAGATGGTGCAGGAACATCGGCTAACAAGGTGATGAGTGGAAACACATTCAACAACTGGTCTGGTGCAGGCAACGGTATTACGGCAATAAACCTTACATATGTTGGAGCAACATCAAGTATTGCTAGTAACACTATTTCTAACTTTACTTGCCCTTCTACAATTGTAGGAATTAACGTTGGATCTTCTTTTAATGGTGGAAACCCTTTTACAATTACGTCTAACACCATTACTGGTTTAACATCAACGGGCGCTGCGGTTACAGGTATCACTTGTTCTAATACTTCCCCAGTTATCCGCATCAACAATAATACTGTCAATGCCCTTTCTTCAGCGGGAGCAAGCTTGGTAAGTGGTATTAATGTAACAGGAGCAACAAGCACATCTGTTTTTGCTAATAAAATTTATGGATTATCCACGTCAAATGCAGGAGGTACTGTTTTTGCAATCCAAGTAACTGGCGGAATTTCCGTACCGGTTTATAATAATACTATTGGTGACCTTACTGCATCTATCGGAAACGGCTCTGATGTTATTCGAGGTATCAGCGTTTCTTCAACAGTAGCCTCAAGTGTAATCGGTGTTTATTACAATACCATTTACTTGAATGCAACTTCTACAGGAACCAATTTCGGTACAACAGGTATTTTCCATACAGTAAACGCAACAGCAACTACTGCTGCATTGGATATGAGAAACAATATCGTGATCAACGAATCTACTCCTAACGGAACAGGTGTTGTTACTGCTTTCCGCAGATCTGGTGTTGCATTGAATAACTATGCTGCAACATCCAACCGCAACTTGTTTTATGCAGGAGTGCCATCAGCTACTCAAACTATTATGTTCGACGGAACAACACCATATTCTACAATGTTGGCCTATCAAACAGCTGTTGTTCCACGTGACCTCAATTCTTTTAGCGGTGAGGCATTCTCTTACAACACTCCAGGTTCATTCTTCATTAGCTTGACAGGTTCAAGTACTGATTTCTTGAGACCGGTTGTTGGTATCACTACGCAAGTAGAAGGTGGAGCAGCGAATATTACAACTCCAATCACTATTACAACAGATTATGCTGCAGTAACACGTGCCGGTAATGCCGGATATGCGGGAACTGGAACAAATCCTGATTGTGGTGCTTTCGAATTTGAAGGAATTTCTCCGGCACCAATAATTACATTAAACTCTGTAACACCTCCGGCTACAACTCAATGTGCTACCGTAGCTCGTTTGGTTTCTGTGAATGTTACTACTACAGCTGGAACAATTACCGGTGCTAACTTATTTTACGCAATAAACGGTACTCCGCAAACGCCAATTACCATGACAAATGTGTCTGGTTCAACGTGGACAGCAACAATTCCTGCTTCAACACCAGTAAATGCTACAATCACTTGGGGAGTTACGGCAACTAATTCAATTGGTTTAAATAGCTCTTACAACGGAACAACATATGCTGATGAACCTTTATTTGGTACTACAGCAGTAGCTACTGCAAGTGTTGCTACTGTTTGTTCAGGAAGTCCGAGTAACTTGACTGCTACGATTAGCAAACCGGGATCTGTGCAATTAGGTACAGCTACAACTACCACCAATACTGCCGGTATTACACCGTTCAACAGTAACTGGGAAGGTTCTCGTACACAATACTTGATTCGTGCCAGTGAATTACAAGCACTTGGTTTAGGTGCTGGTAACATCACCAACATGGGACTTATCGTAACAGCTTCTGGTCCTGGTACAAGCCCACAAGTGAATTACACCATCAAAATGGCACATACTGCAAATACAGTATTAACTTCTGCTTATGGAACACCTGCAGGTGCATTCACAACAGTATTCACTACTCCAAGTGAGCCTGCCCCTGCAATTGGTACCAGAAACTACACATTCAGCACTCCATTCAACTGGGATGGTGTATCGAATGTCTTAGTAGACATTTGTCATGATAATGACTTAACAAACGTATGTGCTAGTTGCTTTAGCGGTAGTTCAACTGTGCAATACTCCGTAACTTCTTTCAACTCTGTTTGGGGTAGTTATGCAGATAACATCCCAAGTTGTGGAGTTCAAGCTACAAACACAGTTTCAACTTTCAATAACCGTCCAAACATGATTTTCTCCGGAACGGTAGCCGCACCAATTACTTCTGTAACATGGATGGATGGAGTTACGACTGTTGGAACTGGCAACCCGTTAACGGTTAACCCGACAACTACCACAACTTATACTGCTACTATTACAGCATTAGGTTGCGTTGCCTCTCCATCTCCAACTACAACCGTAACTGTTAATCCTTTGCCTACTGCACCTACTGCTGCTAACTCTGCGCAGTGTGGTACGCAAATCCCAACAGCTTCGGTAACTTCCACTTCAGGTTTACCAACACCAACATTTATTTGGTATGATGCAGCTGTTGCTGGTTCGGTAATGCAAAACAGTACATCAACAACTTACACATCTAACGTTGCTGCAACCACTACATTCTATGTGAGTGAGTTGAATACAGTTACCGGTTGCGAGTCTGCTCGTACGCCTGTAACAGTAACAGTTGCTATAGCTGACGGTGTAAGCGCAAGTTCTTCGGCTCCTACAATCTGTATCGGAAGTTCAATTACATTAACTGCTGCAAACACGAACCCTACACCAAACCAATCGTATTCATACTCTTGGTCAAGTACGGCAAACAGTGGTGCCTCTACTCCGGTAGCAGGTTCTCCGGCTATCATTACTCCAACTCAACCGGGTACGTATACGTACAACTTGACGGCAGTTGATGGTGGTTGTAATGCTGTAGCCACTGTAAACGTAACGGTTGATCCTTTCGTAGCTACTTTGGCTCCGATCAACGTAACATGTAACGGTTACAACAACGGTTCATTCTCTGTTGCAAGTTCATCTTGCGGAACATTACCTTACACTTACTCAGTTGGTGGTGGTGCGTTCGGAGCAATCCCAACAAACTTAGCTCCCGGTACCTATTCAGTAGAGGTAAAAGACAACAACGGTTACCAAGTAGCTGCGCAAAACGTAGTGATCACGCAACCAAGTACTACTATTGGTGCTCCAACAGGAACAAATGCATCTGTTTGCCAAACTAGCGGAAGCGCACCCGTTTCTGCAAGTTCATCAACAAACACACCAACACCTGGTTCGGTTGTTGTAAACTTTACAGTTGCAACTCAACCAACAGAATTGAGTGCTTCATCGGTTCCGGCAACTGTTACGGCTTCGCCGAATGCAATTGCAACAGCTACTATGTCAGCTTTGCCAGCAGGTGCGGTAGTTACAGGCGCTACCTTAAACTACAACGGTATCACTGCTCTGGGTAATTCTTGGCAGTCTGATGTACGTTTAGGATTAGTTGGTGCAGTAACACAAAACTATACTGGCGGTACGGGTACTTTAAACAGTGCCGGTTTATTCAACTATGCTTCTACAATTCCAGCAGGATCAGTTAACGTAGCAGGTGGTACAATCACAATGCACTACTTTGACTTCTTCAATGACAATGCTGCAGGAGATGAATCTACATTCCCTACAGGAGCAAACGTTGCTAGTATTACGATCAACTATACCGTTCCTACACCGGCAACAATCTCATGGTGGAATGCAGCAAGTGCAGGTACGCAAATCGGTACAGGCTCTCCTTTCGAGACAGTTGGAACTTCGGTTCTTCCTAACACGAATACTCCGGGTGTATACACTGTTTACGCACAAGGTGAATTCGGTGGATGTAATGGTTTAACAAGAACTCCGGTAACGGTAACGGTGAACGCTCCTTCAGCGTCAACTACTACCATTACAGCTTGTGGATCTTACACTTGGACAAACGGAACAACGTATACCACTTCAGGTACACGTGTACAAACGTTGGTAAATGCAGCCGGTTGTGATTCAATTGCAACGTTGAACTTAACAATCAACCAACCGACTTCATCATCGGTTACGGTTACAGCTTGTAGCTCTTACACATGGGCTCAAAACGGAACTACATACACTACTTCAGGTTCATACCCGGTAGTACTTGCAGGTGCCAATGCTGTAGGTTGTGATTCAACGGTAACATTGAACTTAACAATCAATCAACCGACTTCATCAACTGTAACAGCTACTGCTTGCGGTTCATATACATGGGCTCAAAACGCAACGACGTATACAGTTTCAGGTTCTTACCCGGTAGTACTTGCCGGAGCGAATGCAAATGGTTGTGACTCTACGGTGACGTTGAACTTAACGATCAACCAACCGACTTCGTCAACAGTTACCGTTTCAGCTTGTGGTTCATATACCTGGGCAGAAAACACCACTACGTATACTACTTCAGGTTCATATCCAGTAGTTCTTGCGGGTGCAAATGCTAACGGTTGTGATTCAACGGTTACTTTGGTCTTAACGATCAATCAACCGACTTCATCAACTGTAACAGCTACAGCTTGCGGTTCATACACATGGGCTGAAAACACTACTACGTATACCACTTCAGGTTCTTACTCTGTAGTTCTTGCAGGTGCAAATGCTAACGGTTGTGATTCAACGGTTACTTTGGTCTTAACGATCAACCAACCGACTTCATCAACTGTAACAGCTACTGCTTGCGGTTCATATACATGGGATGAAAACACAACAACGTATACTACTTCAGGTTCATACCCTGTAGTTCTTGCAGGTGCTAACGCGAATGGTTGTGATTCAACGGTAACATTGATCTTAACGATCAACCAACCGACTTCATCAACAGTAGCAATTACTGAATGTGAAAGCTATACATGGGCTCAAAACGGAACAACGTACACTGCTTCCGGATCTTACCCTGTGGTATTAGCTGGTGCAAATGCTAACGGTTGCGATTCTACAGTAACATTGGTATTAACCATTACAGGTTTACCAACTGCAACTGCTACGGATAACGGTGACGCTTCAATGACAGCTTCTGCAGGTACATCTTACCAGTGGATCAATTGTGCGACCAACACTGCCATTGCAGGTGCTACGTCACAAACGTACACAGCAACAGTAAACGGTGATTATGCAGTAGTTGTAACTAATGCAGGCGGATGTTCTGATACATCTTCATGTGTAAACATCGATTACATCGGATTAACGGAAAACACGGATGCAAGCATTCAGGTATTCCCTAACCCAACAAACAGTGATGTAACCATTACCATGACTGCTACAGAAGCTACGGTTGAAGTAGTAGATGCTCAAGGTAAATTATTGCAAGCAGTGACTGTAGTTAACGGAGAGAAAGTAAATCTTTCTTCTTACGAAACAGGAGTTTACTTCTTGAGAATTCGCACTGTAAACGGATCAACTTTAGAAAGAGTTGTGAAACAACAGTAAGATTCACACATATTTAAGGAAAGGCTGTCATTCATTTGGCAGCCTTTCTTTTTTATAGCAGCCTCAGACAAGAATACAGATTGGTCAGAATAGTCTTGATTTAGGAATACTTTTGAAACTACATCGGATTAGACCAAAACCTTAGAATTCAGTTATTGATTTTTGCCATAGAGAGTCCATACTTGTTTCAAGAGGCAAACTTCCTCCCATAACCTTATGATACGCTAAAACGTCTTCCTGGATGTTTAAAAACGCAAAAAACGCACTCCACTCACAGGAAGGTTTAACTAAAATGATGGCAAAATAAACCGGTGATTAATCCTGTAAATTACTCCTCATTGATTCGTCTTTCCACCACCAGGGACGCATCGCATCAGAAGAAAGCATGATTCAATATGCATTTAGCTTGAAAACCTACATTTCAACTTCCCCCATCAAAAGAATTCGTTTTTGCATTTTAAATTCCCTGAAAGCCTCATGAGTAAAGGGCTTCAGCGATTAGCAAGAGGCAAACTCGTAGATATCCCGTAGATACCCCGTACATATCCCGTATATAGCCCATATCAACTTAGCTGAAACCAGTTGTTTAACGCTTGAAATCCTATACTCTATAATTTTAAGTTCAGTACTTCAAATGGGTGAAAAAATGGCGTACTGTTCCTGAAACACATTACCTAGAAACAAAAAAAACCGTCTCAACAAATTGCTGAGACGGTCATTCAATTTTATCAGAATGTAAACTATCGTTTCATCAAACTGTGTTCATAAGGCATTTCCATCAAAAATGTTTCTCC
>JBILJP010000093.1:0-14142 GCA_044377135.1 Fluviicola sp. | reverse complement strand
CAGAATCGGGCAAAGATAAAGACCGCGCATTGCTTGAAAAAGGCATTGCACAATCCAATTTATTGGGTAATTATCTGCAATCGCATCACATTGAATTGGGGAAAATGCTGTGTTCTTCTGCCAAACGAACCCGTCAAACGAAGTCCATTATTTGTCAGCACTTAGCGGAACAATGTTGTGTGGAATACCGCGATAATTTATATATGGCTTCCAAAAGCGATTTATTGGCGGAACTTGCTTCGGAAACCGATCCGATTGTTACCATTATAGGTCACAATGACGGTTTATCTGATCTTGCCAGTTATTGCGCAGATGAGTATATCGGTTTAGGCACTTGCGAGTTTATTACATTGACTTTTCCATTCGAAGATTGGTCACACATTGTAAAAGGAACAGGAACTATTCTGTTGCGTTATCGCCCGGAGGTTTTTCTTCCCCGGTAGGTTGCTCCGTTGTTTTAGGGCGAATGTGGTAAACCACCTGGTAACTTTCGGTTTGTTGTCTGAATTGTTCTTCCATCGCCAGACGTTGCGCTTCTATTGCAGCTAATCGTGCGTGATAGATACCTTCCAGATCGGGTGGCTCTATTCCTAATTCTTGTTCTATTTCGTATTGATACTTCGGCCCTTGAGGACCTTTCTTGCGGTACAAAATGGCCAGCATCACGCCGATAAATAAACCGCTAAGATGCCCTTCCCAGGAAACGGCTGCTTTTTGCGGAAAAATTCCCCACACCATACTTCCGTACATCAATACCACAAAAAGTGAAATTGCCTGAAGTGGGCGGTAATGACGAAAAAATCCGGAGATGAACAGAAAGCCGAACAACGCATAAATAACCCCGCTCATACCGATGTGGTAGGCACTTCCCGTAGCAAACACCCAAACACCCAAGCCGGTGACCAACCACGAGATAAAAAATACTTTGAAGGCTATTTCGCGATAATAATAAATGAGTGTGGCAAAAAGCAGGAAGATCGGGAAGGAATTATTGACAATGTGTGAGAAATCGTTCGGAGCATGTAATAATGGCATGAAAAGAACTCCTTTCCAGCTTTCCCATACCTGCGGACGAAGACCGAAACGGACCAAATCATAGCCCGAAACGCGTTCCGCCCAAAAAACAACCCACATCAGGATCACCAGCAATGCCGGATAAAGTATGGCTTCTAGCGGAGAACCGAAATGATTGTTTTCTTTTTTCACGGTGAACATTTGTCAAGAATCAAACCGAAGAAGAAAAGGTGACAAAATGGCGTAAAAAAAACAAAAGGAGCCTCAATGAAGCTCCTTTCGCACGATTAAAATCAGTTTATTCTCAATCGGTATACAACTGCAAGAATCCTTCTTTCTCTAATTGGGTTCCGTCTAATAACGTTGCATTCAGTTTGTAGAAATAAACACCTTCCGAACATTTCTCACCACCATTATTGGTTCCATCCCAGAAAACAGTGCCGGTAAGGTTGGCTTTGTCTTGTACCACATTGCCCCAACGGTTCAAAATCACAATGTCAAACGATTCGAAAATATCGAACGGAAACTCAAACAAATCATTGACACCATCGCCGTTTGCTGTAAGTACATTCGGCATGGAGAAATTATCATCTACTGTTATGGTCAATTGATATTGATCGATACAACCAAGCGCATTCACAACGGTAAGCGTGATCACTTGTTCCCCAGGACTTACGTAATAACTTGACACGGAATTTCCATTCGTATTGGTAAACGGAGGAGTGTTGGCTAAATCCCAGGTCCAGCTCACAATCGGTGCTTGCGTGGAAGTTGATTGATCATTGTAATTAATGGTTGTTCCCAACTGCACATCCGTTAAACTTGCGGTAAAGAATGCGTTGAGTCCGTTATCCGGAATCGTAACCGGATCGAGTGGGTAGATTACCTGACAGTTATTGGAATCGTAAATTGAAACCGACGGATTATACGTTGTCACATCCTGATAAACGTGTGTAAACAAGGTAGAATCGTTGACAATGGTTCCATCATTCAAATCCCAAACAATCTGCGTCACATTGGTGGTAGCTCCAATATCGAATACCACATTCTGCCCGCAACCGTTTAGGTCTTGTGTCCAGCTTGGCGTTGCCGTTGGTCCGAAAATGGTCAGGAAATCAACCAACGCAGTATCGCTTGTACAACCGTACTCATCGGTAATTACCAATCCAGCGCTATACGTTCCCGGGAATACATAGGTATTATTCGGTGAAGCAAGCGTGGATGTTTTTCCATCACCAAATACCCAATTCCATGAAACAATGTTTCCGAGTGTCAATGACTGATCTGTGAAATCGGCAAATACCGGCGGGCATGTAAATTCTCCATTTGCATTGGTAGATGCTCCATCCAAGACATAATCAACTATAGCTACCGGAGTAGAAACCGTAACAGGTGTCAGCAAGGTGTCTTTACAGCCATTCACATCAGTAGTGATCAATGTAATACCATGAGGCGTGCTTGAAGATGCCGGGTTGGACGGCTCATTAAACGAGGTGGTGAAATTGGTTGCAGTAGATTGCGGATTGTTATCCGTAAACCATTCATACGAAAGTGGCGCAGAACCGGTAGAACCGTTATTTGCCGTAAACACTTCTTCGTCGCACACCACAGCATCAACCGTAAAGGCAGCCACCGGTTTGGTAATTGAAATCAATGTGGTAGCCGGAGCTGAGACACAACCAAATTCATCTGTCGCAACCAAAGAAACAGAAAACGAGCCTTCCGTGTTGAATGTATGATTGACCGCTGTAGCCACATTGGTGGTGTTTTGCGTGGTATTATCATCCGGGAAACCGAACGTAAAACTTTCTAGCGGAACGCCGTTTCCGGCCACGGAAGATCCGTTTGTAAACGTCACCAGGAATGGCGCACAACCTGCATTATCACTCGCCGTAATAAGAGCAACAGGAGTTTCCAAAGCTGTCATTGGCGTGTATGTTTGATCATCTGCGCAGCCCACACTATTGGTAGCCGTTAATGTAATGGTAAACGTTCCTGAATTGGGATAACTGTAACTTGGATTTTGTCCGGAAGTTGATTGACCATTGCCCATATCCCATGAATAGGTTCCGAACGGATGTGTGGAAGTAGATGTAGAAAGCAAGGTCATCGCCGAATTTTCGCACACACTGTCATTGGAAATGGTGAATGAAGCAATGGTTTGTGAAATATGAATGAGTGCCGTAGTACTGTCTTCACACCCTGTTGTATAATTGTGAATGACTTGTGTAATGGTGTAAGAACCGTATGCACTGTAATTATGATTGGTAGTTCCAAGGTTCGCATCGTCAAAATCAGGATCGTCAAAGTTTGTTTGCGTTCCATCTCCCCAACGCCAAATCATATCGGCATCGTCTGGCAAAGCTCCGATGATGGACTGGTCGTTTACCACCACGTTCACCGGGAAACTAGCCGGATTACAATACAATGTTTGTGCAGGTTGGAATCGGGAAATCGGTGCTTTGATGTAAACTGCATTCTGTTGAATGAGTGTGTCCAAACAACCTCTGAAATTCACAATCAACTGCACATCGAAATAGCCCGTATCGTTCGGATAAGAATAACTCGGGTTTTCAGTTGAAGCCGTTCCGCCGTCGCCAAAGTCCCATGCATAGGTTACTTCGTTTGGATCGTGTGGCGCGTTGATCACACTTAAGTTGGTGAAATCAATTGATTTTTTGGCACATTCAGGACTTTGATCAATGCTAAAATTCACTGCATCGATGTGTCCAACTTGAATGTATTCGGCAATCGTGTCACTTCCGACACAACCGCTTTGCGTTGTGATTACTAATGAAACATCATACACTCCAACTCCGTAATTGTGAACCGGAGGATTTTGACCGTTGAACGTTGTACCGTCTCCGAAAGTCCACACCCAACTTACAATCGGATTGGAAGAAGAAGATGTTGACGTAAATTGTACTGCCAGCGGATCACAACCATTCACTACATCTGCCGTAAAAGTAGCTGATGGTGGCGTAAGATTGATGTAACTGTTTTGAGTGAGCGTTCCGGTACAACCGTTGGCACCCGTCATGCTCAATGTTACACTATACGAACCATTTGCCGCATAAACATGTGCCGGAGGATTCTGTCCGTTAAACGTACCGCCATCGCCGAAGGTCCACACAAAGTTGGAACCTGCCGGACTGTTATTGGTAAACACCACCGATTGTGGGGCGCAACCTGTTGTTGGTACGCCGGTAAACGCCGGAACCGGACTTGGTAAAATCGTGATTTGTTGTGAGGTCGTTCCAGAACAGCCCGAACCTGTATTTTGAGCCGTCAGCGAAATGGTATACGTTCCTGCTGTAGCATACGTCACAGAGTTGTTTTGGCTGGAAGAACTTGCCGGAGAACCACCCGTAAAGGTCCAACTCCAGGCATTCGCACCAACGGTAGAATTATCATTAATGGCTACCGGAACGCCAACACATGCTGTTGCCGGTGCTGTAATTCCCGCTTGAAAATTGGAAACAACCAAGGCTTGCGTAACGGTGTCTTTACAGCCGAAGCTGTTGGTTACAATTAATGAAACGTTATACGTTCCTGCCGTGGCATAATTTACTGCCGCCGGATTTTGCAACGTTGATGTTTGTCCGTTACCGAAATCCCAGGCGTAAGTTGCTCCTCCGGAAGAAGTATTATTAAAGGTAACACCAACCGGCAATACACATCCGTTTGTAGATGTAGTAAACGATGCGGTAGGTGTTGGATTTACAGTTACGTAATTCACTTTTACCTCGGCATCTGCCTGACCGTTACTTGCCGTAACAACCAATGTAACCGTATAGGTACCCGGCGATGTATACACATGCGAAGGATTCGTTTGTGTTGATGAATTTCCGTCACCAAAATCCCAACCCCAATTGGTAATTGGCGAACCACCGTTTACCGATTGGTTGATAAACGACACAGGCGAACCTAGACAAACAGCCGTAGGTATCCCTGTAAATTGGGCTGTTGGAGGTTGTGCTAAACAGAATAGTGGAGTCAGTAGGAGGTAGAGGAGTAAATACTTCATGTTTTGTCGCGTTAATTCGATTACAGCTTCCCAATAATAAGAAAAGAAAAGCACTTTTTTCGTTAATCACTCAAATTTAACTCACAGTAAACCTGAGTTAATGTTTAAATTTTAACGCTGTAATACTTAATAAACGCTCTTTTAATCGTTTAGGTTGCTTCCCAACCAACGCCTCATTTCAGCTAAATCGATAACTTTTCGACGAGCAATATCTTCCACCTGTTCACTGGTGATTTTACCAAGACCAAAATACTTAGAATCAGGATGCGCAAAATACCATCCTGAAACAGATGAAGCTGGCCACATCGCCAAGGTTTCTGTTAAAGAAACACCACTTACCTCAGTTGCATTCAAGAGTTTGAATAAGCCCGGTTTTTCGGTATGATCAGGACAAGCCGGATAACCCGGAGCCGGTCTGATTCCGCGGTATTTCTCCTGAATCAATTCCGCGTTATCCAATGATTCATCAGATGCGTACCCCCATTTTTCCTTTCTCACGAAAGCGTGCATGTACTCGGCAAAGGCTTCGGCCAAGCGGTCGGCAAGTGCTTTTAAGAGAATGGATGAATAATCATCGTGATCGTCTTCGAATCGTTTGATGTGCTCATCAATTCCGTGACCGGTTGTTACCACAAACCCACCGATGTAATCTTTTACGCCACTTTCTTTCGGAGCAATAAAATCGGACAATGCCAGGTTTGGTTGCCCGGAAACCTTGGTGGTTTGCTGGCGCAAGGTATGTTGGATGTTGATGACCTCCGAACGGGTTTCATCTGCATAGATTTCGATATCGTCACCAACACTATTAGCAGGAAAAATTCCCACAACGGCTTTGGCTACCAACCATTTTTCGTCGATGAGTTTTTTTAGCATTGCCTGCGCATCGGCAAAAAGTTCGGTTGCTTGTTTTCCGACCACCTCATCTGTTAGAATGTTCGGATAACGACCATGCAGCTCCCAGGTTTGGAAGAAAGGTGTCCAATCAATGTAATCGACCAATTTTTCCAACGGGAAGTTGTCAAAGGTTTGTGTACCGAGCTCTTTCGGAGCTGTAACCGTGTTTTGATCAAAGGTCAACTGCAATTTATTGGCTTGAGCAGCTGCCAATGACAACAATTGTTTGGCTCCGCGATGTTTTTCGTGGTGTTCACGCAAGCGAGTGTATTCGAGCTTAAGGTCTTCTACAAACTGTGCTTTTTTGTGACCAAGTAATTGCTCTACTACCGTTACCGAACGTGAGGCATCCAAGACATGAACCGTTTGTCCACGCTCGTAACTTTGCTCAATTTTCACGGCAGTGTGCACTTTTGACGTTGTAGCTCCACCAATCAACAGCGGAATATCGAGTTGCGCGCGTTCCATTTCTTTGGCTACGTAAACCATTTCATCGAGCGAAGGCGTGATCAAACCGCTAAGGCCAATAACATGCGCTTTGTGTTCGATTGCCGCTTGGATGATCTTATCGGCAGGAACCATTACTCCCAAATCGATGACTTCGTAGTTATTGCACCCAAGCACAACACCCACGATATTCTTACCGATATCGTGCACGTCGCCTTTTACGGTAGCCATGATGATGCGTCCGGCAGTTTCGCTTTTGCCACCTTTTTCTTCTTCAATAAACGGCAACAAATAAGCCACCGCTTTTTTCATTACACGTGCCGATTTTACCACTTGTGGCAGGAACATTTTTCCGCTTCCGAACAAATCACCTACTACATTCATTCCGGCCATCAACGGACCTTCAATCACTTCAATAGGACGTTTGAACTGATGGCGACATTCTTCCACATCTTCATCAATGAAATCAACAATTCCTTTTACCAAGGCATGTGAAAGTCGTTCGTTTACCGGAGCGCTTCGCCATTCCAGTTCCACTTCTTTTTTCTTGTCTTCGCCTTTGAAATTTTCGGCAAAATCCAATAAACGTTCGGTAGCATCCGGTCGACGGTTGAGAACCACATCTTCTACAAACACCAATAATTCTTTATCGATATCGTCGTAGATTTCAAGCATAGACGGGTTCACAATTCCCATGTCCATACCATGCTGAATACCGTAATACAAGAAAACGGAATGCATGGCTTCGCGCACCGCATTGTTTCCTCGAAACGAGAACGACACATTGGAAACGCCGCCGCTTACGTGTGCGCCTTTGAGGTTTTCGCGAATCCATTTGGTGGCTTTGAAGAAGTCGAGCGCATTGTTGTTGTGCTCTTCCATTCCGGTAGCAACCGGGAAAATATTGGGGTCGAAAATAATATCCTGAGGTGGGAATTTTACCTTGTTGACCAACACATCATAAGATCGCTGGCAAATTTCGATGCGTCGTTCGTAGCTATCTGCCTGACCATCTTCATCAAACGCCATTACCACCACCGCAGCACCAAAACGTTTGATTTTCTTGGCTTGCGCGATGAAGTTCTCTTCGCCTTCTTTGAGTGAAATGGAGTTCACAATTCCTTTTCCCTGAATGCATTTGAGTCCGGCTTCGATGATTTCCCACTTGGAACTATCGATCATAACGGGAACGCGCGCAATATCTGGTTCGGCAGCAATGAGATTCAGAAATTTCACCATGGCTTCTTTGCCATCGATCATTCCTTCATCCATATTGATATCGATGATTTGCGCACCACCCTCAACCTGTTCACGGGCCACTGAAAGTGCAGCTTCAAAATCATTTTCGCGGATCATACGCAAAAAAGCGCGCGAACCGGTAACATTTGTGCGTTCACCAATGTTAACAAAGTTACTTTCAGGGGTTACTGTAATGGCTTCTAAGCCGGATAATCTCAACAAATTACTCATACTGTTTCAGCAAGTGTTCTCGGTGCGTATTTAGGTGCAAGCTCTGCCATTTTGCGAATGTGAGCCGGAGTTGTTCCGCAACATCCACCAATGATATTGATGATGCCTTCGCGGAGGAATTCTTCTATTTGTTCGCCCATCATGTCGGCCGTTTCATCGTATTGACCAAATTCATTCGGCAAACCTGCATTGGGGTGAGCGCTTACGGCAAAAGGCGCCTGATTGGCTAAAATCTGTAAATAAGGTCGCATCATGGAAGCTCCCAAGGCGCAATTCAAACCGATACTAAGCAACGGCATGTGTTGCACCGAAACAAGAAATGCATCGGTTGTTTGACCGGTAAGTGTGCGCCCCGATTGATCGGTAATGGTTCCCGAAACCATGATAGGTAAACGCACTCCGCGCGCTTCGTATACTTCATCAATGGCATACAGGGCCGCTTTCGCGTTGAGTGTATCAAAAACGGTTTCTACCAACAGAATATCGCAACCGCCATCCATCAAGGCATTGGTTTGTTCGGTATATGCTTCTACCAACTGATCGAAGGTAATACCACGGAATCCGGGGTCGTTTACGTCGGGAGAAATAGACGCTGTACGGTTCGTTGGTCCGATAGAACCTGCAACAAAACGCGGTTTATCCGGATTGAGTGCCGTAAACTCTTCGCACACTGCTTTGGCAATTTTGGCACTGTGGAAGTTGATATCGTACACGTATTTTTCGAGGTGATAATCAGCTTGTGCAACGGTTGTTCCGGAAAAGGTATTGGTTTCAATGATATCTGCTCCGGCTTCGAGGTATTCGCGGTGAATTTGCGAAATAATATCTGGGCGCGTCAATGACAACAAATCATTGTTTCCTTTTAACGGATGCGGATGATCTTCAAACCAACCTTTGCGAAAATCTTCTTCTTCGAGCGGGTAACGCTGAATCATGGTGCCCATTGCCCCGTCGAGGACAAGAATGCGTTTTTTAAGAATGTCTGTAATATGTTCCATAGTCAAATACGTAATCGGATTGCAACTATGAAGGAGCGGAAGTGAAATACTTCAGTAACTTATCTTTTCAGCCTGAGCTAATTGGATTTGGCACCTATTCCGCGGACGGAGGTTGCCAAGGTTTCACAGGGCCTATCCCTCCACCTTTCTTCATAAGTTGTCAAAACAAAGAACTGGTTGCAAATATAAGTAGTTTGGATGAGAATAAAGAAGCTCTCGCAAAAATCTTTGTTTCAGCATCCTTCCCACCAAAAATACCTGCCTGTTTGTTTTGCCAATGACCAGTTTTTTTTTGTGAATGATAGGGACTATTCGGCAATTATGATTTTCCTTTGCATGATAATTACACTAGTACCACCCTGCGGTGATGGAAATTAATGCTCTTATTGTTGATGACGAAACATTAGATCGCGATCTGTTGAAAGAGTTGTTGCGTCAATATTGCAACCACATTCAGGTGATGGCTGATGTAACATCGGTAGACGAAGCACTTCCGCTCATTGCTACATTAAAACCCGACGTGGTGTTTTTAGACATTCACATGCCTACCGGTTCGGGGTTTGAACTGTTAAAAGCCATACCTGAACGCGATTTCCTGGTGGTGTTTACAACAGGACATAATGAATTTGGAATTCAGGCAGTGAAGGCCGGAGCTTTTGATTACCTCATGAAACCCATTGATGTAGACGAATTGATTGAGATGGAGCAAAAAATGGTGTTGGAACTCGCCAAAACAAAAGTGAATTCTCCTGTAAAATTGCAAATCTATCACAACCGGGAACGCACCTTTGTAGAATCAGGCGATGTCGTTTGTATAGAAGCTCAAGGCAGTTATGCCCGTTTGTTTTTGAGCGACGGGACTGAACGACTGGTATCCAAAAATATCACCCAACTGATCAAAGATTTACCGAACAATAACCTGCAACGGGTTCATCGATCATACGTCATCAACCCGAAACACATTGTGGGATATAAAACATTCGGAAATGAATGGATTGTGGATTTAACCACCTCTGTTCAAGCCAGGGTTTCCAGAAAGTATCGCGCTCAGTTTAAAGAATTATTGTCATGAGACGCCTATTGGTGGTGTGGATGCTTTTGTTTGCGCTTACCGCGACTGCCGAAGAAGTTCCCATCATTCGTTTTACCGAAAAAGACGGTCTGCCACATGCCATTGTTTATCGTGTGATGCAAGATTCAAAAGGGTATCTCTGGGTTTCTACTGACAATGGTTTGAGTAGATTTGACGGTTCACAATTTGTCAACTATACCAAGTCAGACGGATTGGGAAGTAATTTTATCTTCAACGTTCTTGAAACCGACCACCGAAAACTGCTCATTGCAAGTTATGAAGGTGGCATTATGGAATATCGTTTCAGAAAAGGATTCAGGCAGCACACTTCATTTAAAACCGTGCCCTACCCGATCGATTTATTTCAAACCAGATACGGGTTATTTGTAGTAGACCGTAACTACAATCTGTTTTTAAACGGTCGCAAAAAGAGCACGCTCATTTCAAGTATTATTGAACGAAAAAACGGAGAAGTGATTGCAGTGGGAAACAATTACATTTATCGATACAATCCACAAAAAAAGCAATTCAAACGCATAAAATTATATGATAAAGCAATTTTCTTCAATAGCATTGTTGAACTCAACGACGGCCATTTTCTGATTGCGGAACATAAAGGTATTTATGTTTTTTCCTCCGATTTCAGCAAAAAGGAACTCATACTAGAAGGTAATTTTAGCGGAGGACGAAAGACCTTTTTATTGGATCATCAGGGAAATTGCTGGATTGCCGATTTGAACGGAAACGTTTGGTTGCTGGATGCACAATTACATCACAAACGGCTGATTGCAAAAGACGTATTGGTGAATCAGCTGATAGAAGACCGTGAACACAATGTGTGGCTGGCAACTTACGGACAAGGATTATGGTGTGTACCAAACGGCTTCATTCTATGTCGTGAAGTACGCGCGGAATTGGCAAAAGACATCGGGTTGCTCACAAAAAATAACCGACAATATGCTATACCACTTAGTCACCGCGCTAACTTTTTAGCGCCGTTTGTAGGTATTGCAACTATTTCTAACCTCAGTTTATCCGATTATTATACGACCAACCACGGTATCGTGTTTGTGAGCAATCAGGAAAGTATTTTTTCGGCACAACAACACCTTACTCTGATCAAAAACGGCAAGGCAACAACACTGTTTAACAACAAGATATCCATTACCAAAATTGCAAAATCGGGCAATGACTTTTGGGTCGGATCAAGAACGGGATTATCTCATGTTAATGCTTCATTCGACACCATTTTTAGTGAACCTGCATTAAAAGGGATCATTGTTTATGATTTATATCCTTACAAAAACAATAAAGTCATTGCAGCTACCAGTCAAGGCGTTTTTGTTGGGAGATCCGGACAGTGGAAGCATTACTCTGTTCGGGAAGGAATCAGCGATGAAATTATTAACACCGTTTGCTACAATGATTTCAATAACGAAATTTGGGTTGGTACCAACGACGGTGTGTATACCATAGATTCCGGTGGAAAAGTGGCTCGTGTAACCAAACTGGGACACTTGCGCTGCAACGACATTGAGGTGGACAAAAAACACCGTGTTTGGCTGGCAACGACAAGCGGATTGTATCTAAAAACCCACAACCGTTTTTTGTTGTTTGATCAGGAGTTTGGCATCCACACCGGAATTCGCAAACTACTTTATGAACCTTCCAACGATCATTTATATGCCTTGCTCTACAATCAAATCCTCGAAATTCCCATCGGAAAAATTCTTGATAAACAACCTCAGCTACAACTTACCATTCAGCTAGACCAGGTACTTATCAACGACAAACCGATTGCTTTCAATGAGCAACAGCGTATTTTATTTCGGTATGATGATCGCAGTTTGACGTTTCATTTCTCGTTGCCGGTATTTAAACATGCCGGACAATACAAAATCTACTATAGTTTGAACGGGGAATCGTTGCAGCTTGTATCCAACAGACACAGCCTCCGGCTATACAATTTACCTTACGGAGAAAACAAACTGGAATTGATTGCGGTTGATTTTACAGGGAAAAGACTCAGTAAGCAAACCTTAATGATCGATCATCCATCACCTTTCTACCTCACCAATTGGTTTACTCTTCTGGTATTTATCGGTTTGGTGATCATTGGTACCCTCATCTCGCGTAAACTCATTCTTACTAGAATCCGAAAAGCCGAACAGAATTTGGAAACGCAACAGCAACTCGCCGAATTGCGGCAGAAATCGTTGCAAAACATGCTCAATCCGCATTTCCTAAACAATGCCATTAACTCCATTCAGGCATTTGTTGTGCGCAACGACCAACGAAACACCTTGCGTTATCTTTCCAAGCTGGCAAAATTGATGCGTTTGAACCTTGAATTGCTGGAAGCCAGTTTTGTAACCCTGGAAAAAGAATTAGAGAACATTGAGTTGTACCTGAACTTCGAACAAATACGTTCGGGTGAAAAACTGAGCTATCAAGTGATCGTGAGCGACCAGCTTGACCAGCAAAAAGTAACCATGCCGGCTTTTATCTTGCAACCATATGTTGAAAACGCAATTTGGCATGGCATTCTTCCAAAAGAAGGCAACGGTACTATTCTGATCCATGTAGACCAAGTTGGCGAACAGATGCTCATCAGTATTACAGATGATGGCATTGGTATTCAGGCTTCCGAAAAGCAAAAATCGAAGCACAATAAAATCTCAAGAGGAACCAAAATCATCTACGAACGATTGGCATTGCTGAATAAAAAGCACGAGGGTTATCAGGTAAACATTATTGATCTGACCTTAACAGGCGGCATCGGAACCCAGGTGCAAATTTACATTCCCCTAACAGTTAATTAAATACCTCTTTCGATTACTTAAAAGTCGTTATCACTAAACCGATTTAACGCAGGTTTTCTCCTTCCATAAGGCATTCAACCGGTCATTCACAAAAAATTTAGGCTCAGGATCGTAATAAAACGGGCCATTTAGGTCATTCGCAAAAAAATAATGTGCGTCTGCAAAGTAAATCGATATACCCTATTGAACAATAATACTTTTAAACTATAAATGTGGTTTTAACCTCGTTTTTTTAAACTCCTGCTCTTCCTAAAGGCAGCACATTACTTACACATTTTAAGAAGGAATTATGAAAAAGATTGCTACTACAATCAACCGCACTTCTCTAACGAGAAAGCTGACCCTATTACTTCTATTCACTATTTTTTTTCAATTAACTTCAAAAGCCGCCAATTACTATTGGGTTGGTGGATCCGGAAGTTGGGCAGATTTAAATCACTGGGCAACCACTTCAGGTGGCACGGGTGGTTCCGGAATTTTTAGCCCACCAGGAAACAATGACGACCTCTTTTTTGATGCGAATTCGGGGGCGGGTATTATCATTGTTGACCTGACAGTCGCAGTGAAAAACGCCCGAAATATAACCGTGAATATTCCGGCTGCCGTAGGTTCGCTGAAATGGACCGGAAATATTCGTTTTCAGTTTTACGGGGATATGAATCTGGTAACAGCCGTCGATTTCTCTGCTTATACAGGACCTATTCATATTTATCAAACAACCCCCACAAAAAACATTTACACCGGAAATAACACCTTCTATTCTCCGGTATATTTTGAACCGAATCAGAGTGCGAATACGGTTATAACCGGTCAATATCGAAATTTTTCATCCACAACACTTGAATTAGCAGCAACTACCGACAAGGTGACTTTTTCTTCCAGTGCGGCAGCTTTAGGAAATTATGTTGAAGTAAAAAAAGGAGAAGCCCATTTTAATCAGGGTTTGGCACCGATATTACTTTCTGCAAGTCCGAATTTATTGATTCGTCAGACAGGTTCGTTGTATGCATCCAACAATTGTATTGCAAGCGACTTAAATAATGCCGGATACGTTAATCTCAATGAAGCGAACACTGCGCCTAATCACCAATTCAGATCCATCGACATTTATACAGTAGAAACGCAAACAGTAGCATCTACATTGGATTTTCATGGTAGCACGGTAAACATTACCGATTACTGGCGTTATGGTCGTTCAAACTCTACCCTTTACTCGATCAATGCTACAGGAAGTACCCTCAACTTCAACTCCAGTGCGTTAAATTTTTATCCCCTTGAATATACATTCAATAATGTAATCGTTTCAGGTGGAGGAACGCCCTTCCGCTTTGTTTATGAGTATGTGACATCACCTACCAATCCTAATTTCAATTTAGTAAAGTTAGAGCGATCTACCAA
>JBILJP010000439.1:0-3944 GCA_044377135.1 Fluviicola sp. | reverse complement strand
AGGTTTTCGGGAACTTTTCACCATTCAACGTACAAACGAGATTCTTTGCAGCCCCTATAAAACCTTGATTTCGGGAATAAACGCCGGTAGAAGTAAAATTCGTTGATTTAACTTCCGTATATTTGCACGCTGGTAGAATTATTTTCCCTCCTTTTGTTACACAATCCGATCGAATTAAGAAATACCATTTGTAAGAATTAAACTGATAGAAAAAGCATGGCAAAATCTCAAGAAACGTGGAACAAAAAAGAGAAAGAAAACAAAAAGAAAAAGAAGCGCGAAGATAAATCCAAAAAGAAAGAAGAACGCAAAGCAAACACTCCTACTGCTGATTTTGAAAGCATGCTTGCGTATGTAGATGAGTTTGGAAACATCACTTCCACTCCACCGGATCCCACTAAAAAGAAAGAAGAAATCAATGCCGAAGACATCGAATTGGGTGTTCCGATTCGTGAAGCTGCCGATGAAAACGACGGTAACCGCACAGGAATCGTAAGTTTCTTCGATTCGTCGAAAGGTTATGGGTTTATCAAAGATTTGGAAACTCAAGAAAGTATCTTTACCCACATTGGTAAACACTTAGAAGAAATAAAAGAAGGAAACAAAGTAACGTTCCGCACGGAAAAAGGTCCGAAAGGAATGAATGCCGTTGAGGTGCGTAAAGCAAAATAGTTTCTGATAACGATAATTGATGACCGGTTTGTCAGCATAATGCTGATAAATCGGTTTTTTCTTTTAATCCTATTTCAAACAGAGTTTATATTCAACGCTACTCTAGCGCTAAAGCTAGTACCATCGCTCAAGCTATTGGCACGTAATGCGATCAGCGGAAGCGTTAAGGCGCAAAGTACGCGAAGTTGATCAACTGGATAGATTGAACATTTCACACTCTTCTTAAGCTTGAAACTGTACTATCTAATGACCGAACAGCTGTATCATCAACATCCATAAACAAACAAAAGCCGCCTCATTGCTGAGACGACTTTTAGTACTGGAGCTAACACTGCACTTTTACTACCTAACCTACTACTTTATACTACTCAGTTAGCCCCAATAAGCAGTTTATATTCTTTTCCGTTGATTTTCAGTACATACATTCCAGCTTCGAATTCACGCACATCAATACTTTCTCCAGATTTCACTTCATTCTTCCAAACCATACGCCCCATCACATCTACTACTAGTACTTCGTAAACATTGTTAGAATCATAAGACAGGTAGACAAATTCGTTTGCCGGATTCGGATAAATCATTATTTCTTCCTCTTGACCAAGAGTAACAGCCCGTATTCCTACCTCTGTGGTCACACCATCAAAGTCTGTTTCACTTAATCGGTAATAATTCACACCAATAGTTGGGGTTTCATCTATTCCATGATAAGTATTCGTCACAACTGAAGTTCCATGTCCTTGCTTGGTGAACAGTTGTTCCCAATCGGTTCCGTTGGTGCTTCTATCCATGGTAAAATAAGCGCAATTCTGTTCGGTTTCGGTTGTCCAATTCAAATCTACACTTCTATTATTCGTTAACGTAGCTTCAAAATCAATCAATTCAACCGGTAATGGCGTAAGTGGTGTGATACTTGCCAACGTGAAGAAAGGCGTTGCGCTACTAATAGTTACTCCCGAAAATTCTACGCGGCTACCATTGATTACTGCTCCGGTATAAATCGTTGCATTGGTCCAATCACCCCCATCATTATCTACTAATAACCGTAGATTGGATACAGGCAAATAAGCAACCAACATACTTGTTTCAAAACCTACCGTTACACTTTGTGCAAAATTGGTAACCTGACCTTTCCAAACTCGCTCGATATGACCATAAATACCAGCTGGTAAATTGGCAAAACAACTCGGATTAGCCGTGATCTGGTTTAGCAATCCATTGTTTCCCCAGATCAAAAAAGATCGGTCGGCAGCAAATGAATTTGCGTTTAACGGATTACTCGCCGCAATTGACGTTAATCCTACCGTTACAGGCTCATTGTTATTGACACTAATGGATTGTTTTTGGAAAAGCGCCGATGCATCATCGCGTCCTATACCTGCAATATCAAAATTGTAACCGGTGTTTGCAGTCTTGGTCCAGATAGCAGTTCCGTTGGATGAAACATAGTTATAAGTAGCTGTTGTTCCTGTATTTCCACCTCTTGTAAGACCAAACTTGATTGCCAGATAACTTTCAATTTTATTTCTATCGGCTAGTGTAGGAGTCACATTATACATGATAATTTCCGCCATATCAGCATCCGTATCTTCACCACCCAAATTGTTTCGTCCCATGTAAAGACCAGTAGTAATTGCTGGTGTATAAGTTGCGCTATTGGAATTTGAAGCAGCCAATGGAACCGAGTTTTTGTAGGCACCCATTGTGGCTCCACTTCCGCTAACGGTTGTTAAACCTGCGCTAAAATTGCTGTACTCAGTTGGCGCAGTAAAATCAAATGTCCAACCGTTTAGAGAAGCATCCGAAGATTGAGATCGGAAACCCGGTTTGAACTGATGCGCATACGAAAACGTATTAGCACTATAGGTAAAACCGGTGTTGTTGTCGATGTTCTTATCTGCAATCACAAAATAACTTCCCGAAGCAGTTGTTAAATCGGTAAGTGTTGAACCATTTCCTAAAAAGGTATTTGCCGACGCAACAAAATTTAATCGCGGATTGTAGTTGAATAACTTTACGCCTGTTGATCCGGCAGTAACAGTGGGTTGTTGCGAGCCCGTTGCTTGTGTAACCGCCCACGCACCTGCATTTCCTCCTGAACTAGCCCATGAAGACACTCCGGTTGCTAAGGTAATACTTGACGTATTATCCGCTTTGTACCATACTGTCAATCCGGTAGAAACACCTCCCGGAGATCCGGCACAGGCTGCAATGGTTCTGCTTCCTGCAGGATTGGTAACTGTTGGGGTTCTAACCGAACCTACTGTAAGATTTAAACACTGCGCATCTACCACATTTCCGATGGTCGCCGAAGCATTATTGATATCATAGGCAATCCAAAAATAATTGGTTCCGGAGGTCAATGTCTGACTACCATTAACCGTAATCGTTCCTGCAGCTACGGCCGTACCGGCGCCATCGAATGCACCAGTTGGTGTAAATGTTGCCGAATTACCTGTGTAATAAATATGGATCAATGAAACATCATTTGTATTGGTTCCCGGAATGGTTGAACCAGTCATGTTCAATTGAAGTTGCGTCAATGTTAAAGGCGTTGTACATCCGCTTGTCACCACTTCAACACGCAGAATATCCTGACCGGTCACACATTTTTGCACACTTAATGTAGAAGACTGAGCAGCTGTGCACGACACATAACTCATTGCTGAAGGTGTAAATGTATAGGTCTGTCCAACTGCAGGCTTAATCGTTCCGGAGAACTGACATGTAGCTGCATTTGTTCCACCTGCAGTTGTTGCAGACCAATTGGTTGTTGTTGTTCTATTATTAAAATCGGTATTGGCAAGACCTCTTAGTCCTATTTGCATGGTTGGCGTAGTAGCTGCATTAGCAGTGATGGTGCCACCGTAAACAATTCTGATCACATTTGTAGCATAGTTGAGGCGGATTTGAAAACTGATGCGCTCACCGGTAATACCAAAACGACATACATCGCGCCACTGAATAACAAATTCATTGGAAGCAGCAACATCCTGATACCTTACTTCTCGTATGCCGGCAGTAGCATTCGCCAAATCTCCTGCAAATGCTGCAACGATTCCGGAAGTTTCCGTTCCGGAAATCGGTGTATAATTAGACCCTGATGGAGCCGAACCAAAACTAATGAATCCGTTTGCTGAAACAAATAGTTGTGTATAAGCCGTACAATTAAATGAGAATGAAGGAATGGTAATAGCTCCTGAAATATCTTCATCGAAGGTAGTGCTCCATAAAACAGTTCCTCCGGTAATGGCTGTATACGTTCCGGCAGATTG
>JBILJP010000437.1:0-3957 GCA_044377135.1 Fluviicola sp. | reverse complement strand
TCGTTGGGTAAATGGGCTACTTCCTGCAACAAAGTGGTTTTCTCTGCTTGTTCAATGCTACACACGCGAATGCCTTTTGCTTTCAATTCCTGCACCAAATCATCGATCGAAGCGCGGTGTTCCCAGGTTACCGAATCGGTGGCTCCCAGGGCTGTTTTATGAATTTCGCGGTGCGGAGGTGTTGCCGTTATGCCACAGAGGTAAATTTTTTCTACGTTAAACGCATCGCTGGTGCGAAAGAATGATCCGATGTTACTCAAACTCCGAATGTCGTTTAAGACCACGTATATCGGGAATTTCTCTTGTGCTTTGTAGGTTTGCTCGTCAACACGGTCGAGTTCCCACAGTTTTAACTTGCGATTCATGGGGTAAAAATAGGGATATATCCGATCTTGAAAAGTAGTAAATTAAAAATGCCACCCCTTTGACAAGTCTTTAACGTAGTTTAAATCTTTGCGTCCTTTGCAACTTTGCGTTAAACATTTTTCAACGCAACACTTGTGCTAATCGCGTGTCGCCATAGCTTTAGCGATGGCACAAGCTCCAGCGAAGGCACAGAGACGCAAAGAGCGCAGAGGTGTTGCACATGTGCAACGAGTCACACGAAAACTTCATCTTTTCGATTTCGGGTGTGAATTTTACACGTACAACTCTTGATGGGGGGATTGACGCTTACGCGAAGCTTGTACCGCCGCTAAAGGCGACATGCGGTCAGCGCAGGTGTTGAGAAGGGGGACCAGGGGAGCAAACCACTTTTCGTGAATTTCCGCCGATTATCGTATTTTTACAGAAACCAATGCATTGAATATGAAATCACTATTGAAAACAATTATCGTTCTATGTTTCCTTTTGCCCGGAATAGCCAACGCTCAATGTCCTGTTGCGGGAAGTGATTCCTCCGAAACCTATTGTCCGGGTTATCCCTTCGACCTTTCCACCTTACTTTCTGCCGATGCTGATACGGGTGGAGTGTATTACAGACCGAATGATTCCATTCTCGATCCGCCCATCGATTCACTGAATATTCCGGGAATGTACACCTATTATTATGTGGTGAGTGATACCAATTGCGCCAACGATACGGCTGTTTTTATCATTACCATTTATTGTTTCTTTGGAGGTACAGATGAAATTACCGAAGCTTCTCAGGAATTGGCCTATCCCAATCCGGCGACCGATCAGCTGACGCTCTATTCCACAGCTTCCGACGATCTGATGATCTATGATGTGCACGGAAAATGTGTCTTCCGGCAAACGGCTCCGCTGACTTCGGTAATCGATGTTTCTCAGTTGGATCCGGGATTTTACCTGCTACTGCTTCAACAGGATGGGGTAGCCGAATTTCAGCGTTTCATGAAGGTAGATGCGCCATAGATTTCAACTTGCGATTCATGGGGTGAAATTAGGGACATATCTGATCTCGAAAAGTAGGAGCTAAAAATTGCATCGATTGTCCTGTTTTTATCGAATCAATACAAACACCATGAACTCACTCGTGAAAACAATTATCGTTTTAGGTTCCCACTTGTTAACCACTGTTGAAAACTAAACTTCTCAACCGTCTTTTGAGACCCGCGTGAAGGTGTTACATTTGGAGCTCATTCGAATTCAGGATTTTGGCTAAAAAGGAAAAAACCGGTGCGGAAACGCCCTTGATGAAACAATACAACGAGATCAAAGCGCGACATCCGCAGGCCTTGTTGCTTTTTCGCGTGGGCGATTTCTACGAAACCTTCGGTGCCGATGCGGTGTTGACTTCGCGGGTGTTGGGCATTGTGCTCACCAAACGTGGCGCCGGCTCTGCTTCCGAAACCGAATTGGCAGGTTTTCCTCATCATTCCCTCGATGCGTATTTGCCGAAGCTGGTTCGTGCCGGTCACCGGGTGGCTATTTGCGATCAGCTCGAAGATCCGAAAATGACCAAAACCATCGTGAAACGCGGAGTCACCGAATTGGTAACGCCCGGTGTTTCGTTCAGCGATAAGGTACTAAACGGTCATAAAAACAATTTCCTGGCGGCCATTCACTTCGATCAAAACATTCACGGGGTGGCATTTTTGGACATTACCACCGGTGAGTTTTTCACTGCCGAAGGTTCGCTTGATTACATCGGGAAACTCATTCAGGGCTTTGAACCAAGTGAAATTGTTTTTCAAAAAAACAAACACAAATTGTTCGACGAAACCTTCGGACAACGTTATTATACCTTTCGCCTCGAAGATTGGGTGTTTACGCCCGACTTTGCGCAGGAACGATTGACCAATCAGTTTCAGACCAATTCCCTGAAAGGATTCGGGATTGCCGATCTGAAGCACGGTGTGATTGCCGCCGGGGCTATTTTGCATTACCTCAACGATACGCAACACGACCGCTTGGGGCACATTACCCAGATTCAGCGCATTGAGGAAGAAAAATACGTGTGGCTGGATCGGTTTACCATTCGCAACCTTGAGTTGGTAGCGCCCTTGAATGAAGGTGGTAAAACCTTGTTTGATGTCATCAACGCTACGCAAACTCCTATGGGCGACCGTTTGCTGAAACGCTGGATTGTGATGCCGCTGAAACAACCCGAGCAAATCAATCACCGTTTGGGAGCTGTCAATGAATTATCCACGAACGCACAATTGCTGTTTGAGGTAGATCAGGAACTCAACGCCATTGGCGATTTGGAACGTCTGGTGTCGAAAGTAGCAGTTGGACGTATTTCTCCGAAAGAAGTACGCGTGCTGGCGGGCATTTTAAAGCACATCGATCCGTTGAAATTCCTCACGGCCAGCGTTACCGATAAAAAAGGATTGCTGTATCAGTTGTTTAACCGTTTGGAATCGTGCGAGCAATTCATTGAGTTGGTAGAACGCACTATTTTGGAAGATGCTCCGATTGCTTTGGGGAAAGGTCCGGTAATTGCCAACGGTATCAATGCCGAGCTCGACGAACTGCGCGGTATTTCCGGCACAGGGAAAGATTTCCTGGAAACAATCCAAAACCGAGAATCGGAACGAACGGGCATTCCAAGCCTCAAAATCTCGTTCAACAACGTGTTCGGGTATTACCTCGAAGTACGCAATACGCATAAAGACAAAGTTCCGGAGGAATGGATCCGCAAGCAAACACTGGTGAATGCCGAGCGCTACATTACCCCTGAACTAAAAGAATACGAAACCAAAATTCTGGGCGCCGAAGACCGCATTGCGGTGATCGAAGCGCGCATTTATGGCGAATTGATTCAGCAACTGGCGCAATTTGTAACACCTATTCAGCAAAATGCCCACCTCATTGCGCAATTGGATTGTTTGTGTGGTTTTGCCCATGTGGCAACGCGCAATCAGTATGCCTGTCCGGTGGTCAACGACGGTTTTGCGCTCAGCATTACCGAAGGTCGTCATCCGGTGATTGAAGGTCAGCTGAAAGCGGGAGAGCAGTACGTTCCCAACGATGTGTACCTCGACAAAGAAACCCAGCAAATCATTATGATTACCGGACCCAACATGGCGGGTAAAAGTGCCTTGTTGCGTCAAACGGCGTTGATTGTGTTGCTGGCGCAGATGGGGAGTTTTGTGCCTGCTGTGGCCGCTGAGATCGGGATCATTGATAAAGTATTTACACGCGTGGGAGCGTCGGATAACATTTCGTCGGGCGAATCGACGTTTATGGTGGAGATGAACGAAACATCGAGCATCCTCAATAACCTTTCCGACCGCAGTTTGATCTTGCTGGATGAAATTGGTCGTGGAACCAGTACTTACGACGGAATTTCCATTGCGTGGGCCATTGCCGAATACCTGCACGAGCACCCAACGGCGAAAGGAAAAACCCTATTTGCAACGCATTACCACGAGCTTAACGACATGGAAGAAGTTTTTCCGCGCATTCACAACTTCAACGTTTCGGTGAAAGAAGTTGGGCAGAAGATCATCTTCCTGCGCAAACTGGTGCGTGGTGGCAGCGAACACAGTT
>JBILJP010000092.1:0-14211 GCA_044377135.1 Fluviicola sp. | reverse complement strand
GCGATCTGCTGTCACCTTCCCTACTCCGAAAAACTTTTCGATGGGCAGGGTTTCCAAAAAAGCCAACACATCTTCGGGCGGAATGGTTTTTTGTCCGTTGGGTTTATTGATATCGGAAGCTACTTTGGCTATAAATTTATTGATCGAAATTCCCGCCGAAGCGTTTAATCCGGTAGCGATTTTAATACGTCGTCTGATTTCTTGCGCCAATAACGTGGCCGAAGGATGGTTGAATTTATTTTCGGTAACATCCAAAAAGGCTTCATCCAGCGAAAGCGGCTCTACCAAATCGGTGAATTCATAAAACACAGCTCTGATTTGTTGCGAAACTTCTTTGTAACGATCAAATCGTGGTGGCACAAAAATCAACTGCGGACATTTTCGTGCAGCTATAATGCCCGACATTGCTGATCGCACGCCAAACTTTCGCGCTTCATAACTGGCAGCCGAAACCACACCACGCACTTCATTTCCACCAACAGCCAACGGTTTTCCACGCAGTTCCGGATTATCCAACTGCTCTACCGAAGCGTAAAACGCATCCATATCAACATGAATGATTTTTCTGATTGGAAATGGAAACTCTTGATTCATTGAAGTGCAGATCAGCAACCAACTGATACTTGTACAAATTTACGGATTCCTTCGGCTATTCCATAACTCAAAATCCTGTACTTTAGCTCCTAAAAACCGATGATGAAAGCACTTTTGATTGGCTGTTTGTTGCTGTGGATGCAATCCGTTAATGCCCAAAATCAACTTACTGCAGAACAGGCCGCCCGTTTAGTTGCCTTGCCGTTGAAATGTGCTCAGCAAGAATACCCCAATAAACTAGGGCAAGTACTAAACGATTCAACAGCCTTGCTTTCACCGGCCACATTGCATCCTGCATTTTACGGGTGTTTCGATTGGCATTCTTCCGTGCACGGACACTGGCTCATGGTCACCATTTTAAAGCAATTCCCAAATATTGAACAAGCAACCACCATACGAAAAGTCTTATCCGAACAACTCACTGCCACAAATATTCAAACCGAAATAGCCTTTTTCACTACCAAGTACAACGATTCGTTTGAACGCACGTATGGCTGGGCATGGATCTTAAAATTACAACAGGAATTGGATACCTGGAGTGATCCGTTGGGTAAATCCTGTGCCGAAAATCTGCGACCATTATCCAATCTCATTTGCAGTAAATATTATACATTCCTACCAAAATTGGCTTATCCTATTCGCTCGGGAGAGCATATCAATACAGCTTTCGGACTCACTTTTGCTTATGATTATGCCGTACACAGCGCCAATGATTCGCTTAAACAACTCATTACCAAACGTAGCATTGCTTTTTACCAAAAAGATAAAAACTACCCTCTGAGCTTTGAACCCAGCGGATACGATTTTTTATCCGGAGCACTGGAAGAAGCTGATTTGATGCATCGTGTATTGCCGAAAGCGGAATTCCAACAATGGCTAAAGAATTTTCTGCCCGAATTGTTTAATAAGAAATTTCAATTGGAACCTGGGAAAGTAATGGACAGAACCGACGGGAAATTGGTGCACCTAGACGGATTGAATTTCAGCCGATCATGGTGTTTGTATAGTTTAGGCCGATCGGATAAAAAACTAAGTCACCTTATCGCCATTGCCGACCAACATCTCAACACTTCGCTTCCTAACATTACCGATGGCGATTATATGGGCGAACATTGGCTGGCTAGTTTTGCCGTACTGGCACTTTTATCGAAGTAAAACAACTTTAGTCCTTATCGTACGAACAATTTGTCTTTTTAAACCATCATTCGATTGACACAAAAAGAGCGCGCTAACTCTACAAATACCATTTTTTGTCCTTCATTAAATGGCAGACATATAAATTCAATTAGTTGATTTTAAATATTTTAATGGATAAAATACAAGGATATTATTTCGGTATGAATTCACGTCGAATTGTCTTTTTTAGCTTTCAACACTTTGTTTAGACCTACTTTTGTCCCAGAGCAATATAAAACATACACAATGATTAACAGTAGAAATAACAACTCATTTTTTAATTACAACTCTATGTAACCAGGGGATGGTCTGTTATTTCGTGAACCTCCCAATCCGGGAGGTTTTTTTTTGACTTTAATTTTTTGAAACACATGAAAACAACACTTACAGCAACAACAAGTTATGAAACTGAAGTACAAATAAGTTCCGTCAAAGAATGGTTTTTACGGACATTAAAAGACAATCTAAACTTGATCAAAGTTGAAGGTCCGTTGGTAGTTGAGCAAGGAACAGGTATCAACGACGATCTAAATGGAATCGAAGCTCCGGTTGCATTTACCTCAACAGCACTTCCCGGAAAAACACTTGAAATAGTACAATCGTTGGCAAAATGGAAGCGACTGCGTTTGGCCGAAATAGATGCGCCCGAGCAAAGCGGATTGGTGGCAGACATGCGTGCTTTACGCCCCGATGAGGAACTCTCGCCTATTCACAGTTTGTACGTTGATCAATGGGATTGGGAAAAAGTGATTGGCGCGGAAAACCGCTCTGTGGAATACTTGAAACAACAGGTCAACCACATTTATGCGGCCCTGAAATCTACGGAACTCGATGTAGCCGAAGCATTCGATATTGAACCGGTTCTTCCTACCCGAATTCATTTCATCCATGCAGAAGAACTACAATTGTTATACCCGGATTTATCGCCGAAAGAACGCGAAAACGCAATAACTGAAAACTACGGCGCGGTATTTATCATCGGAATCGGTCATGCACTTAGTAATGGTCAGCCACACGATTTACGTTCCCCGGATTACGATGATTGGTCTACCGTTCAGGAAAACGGATTGCGCGGTTTAAACGGAGATCTGTTGGTTTGGAATCCGGTTTTGAAAAGCGCTTTTGAAATTTCATCCATGGGCATTCGGGTTGATGAACAAGCCCTTCGTTATCAACTCAACATAAGAAATCAAGAAAAACGACTCGATTATCCATGGCATCAGCAACTTTTGCACGGTGACTTACCCTTAACCATCGGTGGTGGAATAGGGCAATCACGCCTAACCATGTTCCTCTTACGCAAATCACACATATCCCAAGTACAACAATCTGTTTGGAATTAAATTAATAACTATGAGAAATCACAAAGTAGCCATCCAGGGTGGCATAGCTTCTTTCCACGACATTGCAGCGCGCAATTATTTCGGAGAAGATATCACGATCGACGAATGTGGCACGTTCAAAGAAGTGTGTCAAAAAATCGAGCAAAACAGTGTCGATTTTGGAATCATTGCAATAGAAAACAAAATTGCAGGGAGTATTCTATTGAATTACCACTGGATCGATTTGTTTGATCTGCACATTATCGGAGAGGTGTATTTACCCTTGGAAATGGATTTACTGGCTCAACCCGGCAAAACACTTTCTGACATTACTGAAGTGATTTCTCACCCCATGGCAATCGGACAATGTCAGGAATTCCTGGCAACCCAATCTCAGATCAGGGTCACGGAATACAAAGACACTTCTACTTCTGCAAAATTTGTGGCTGAAAAAACAGATGGAAGTTTGGCTGTCATTGGCAGCGCAACCTTGGCAAAAACGTATCAGCTGGAAATTATCCGATCCGGCATCAGCGATGAAACCAACAATTACACGCGTTTTTACATCCTCACCAAACATCCGGACACGGTTGAGAACGCCAATAAAGCCTCGGTCTCATTCAGTCTGCACGACGAACTGGGAACTCTGGCGGATATACTCACTGTTTTTAAAGAAAACCAGCTGAATTTATCCAAAATACAAAGTGTTCCCGTTCCGAACAAACCAACGGAATACGCTTTTCATGTAGATCTATCGTTCAAAGAAAAAGCACCGCTCGAAGAAGCATTAAAATCAATTGAAGTACACACCAAACGCATTAAAATACTCGGAATCTATGAAGGCGGACAACTCACCCTCTAACACGAATGAACTTGCACCGTTGATTTTGGCAGGTCCCTGCAGCGCTGAATCGGAAGAACAAGTCATCCAAACGGCTCGGGCAATTAAACAACACACAACCGCAACCGTTTTCAGAGCCGGAGTTTGGAAACCGCGCACCAATCCAGGTAGTTTTGAAGGAATAGGCTTGATCGGACTTTCGTGGTTGTTACAAGCAAAAAAAGAAACCGGACTCAAAACAGCCGTAGAGGTTGCTACTGCCGAGCACGTGAACAATGCTTTGCAATTTGATACGGATGTGCTGTGGATTGGCGCGCGAACAACTGTCAATCCGTTTAGTGTGCAAGAAATTGCTGACGCTTTGAAAGGAACCGACAAATTGGTGCTGGTGAAAAACCCCATTAATCCGGATGCGAAATTGTGGATTGGCGCCATAGAACGACTTCGGAAAGTCGGGGTAGAAAATATCGGATTGATTCATCGTGGATTTTCATCGTATGTCAAAGGGAAATACCGCAATGCACCTATGTGGCAAATTCCGATTGAAATGAAACGTTTGTATCCTGAAATACCGATGATTGTTGATCCGTCGCACATTTGCGGCAATCGTTTCGATTTGCAAGACATTGCCCAAAAAGGACTCAACCTCGGTTATCAGGGACTCATGATTGAATCGCACATTGATCCGAATGCTGCCTGGACCGACAAAGAACAGCAAATCACCCCGCGTGAATTACAGTTGTTACTGGAAGGATTGATCTGGAAAAAACACCAGGCAGACAAGCAATTCTCGCAACAGATTGACACCCTGCGTGAGCAAATCAATTTATTCGACGATGAATTGATTCAATTATTGACCAATCGTTTGGCAACAGCGCAACAAATCGGAAATCTGAAAAAAGAAAACAACGTGGCCGTTTTGCAAAGCAACCGGTGGAATGAAATCTTGACCAATATGATTGAAAAAGGAGTCTCGGTCGGCCTGAATGATCAATTCGTGCAGGCGTTTATGGAAATTATTCACCTGGAGAGCATTCGGTTGCAGAGTAACATGAATCAATCGGAAATCGATTAAAAGAACGTAGAAATCGAATTCGGGAATTTGGAAGTTCGGGTGTTCGTAATACTGTGTCAGCCTCAGGATGATTGCGAACACTCAAATTTGAGAATCCTTCAATTTCAACATTGCCGAAATACTTTTCCCCCGATTTTCTCTATCCATCCATCAATAACCCTCAGCGCAATGTCATTAAGTTAATTACGAAATAATGATTAGATCACACAAACAACCATTTTTCAAAACAGAAAAGAAAAAGAGTTATTGCTTGCCACAGATTGCGCAGATTTCCACAGATATTGAACTATACGCTAGCGTATAGTATTCAAATTGAGTTGCGGATTTCATCTGTGAAAATCTGCGAAACCGTGTCAGCCTTAGGATGATCTGTGGCTAAATCGCTAAACAATGGTCAAACAAATTAATTTTCGGCATACAGTTCAATTACTTTACCACAATCGTAACATACTTAAACCAGAGTGTATCCCTTAACTTAATGACATTGCCCTTTGAGACAAAACATCATTCCCAAAATAGGTCCGAAACGAACCGTTTTTCGTATCGTTGTACTTCATTTCGGTAATCGCTTTTAACAACTTGAATAGTCAAAAAAATGATTGGCAACAAATTACATACATTACTCAATGAATTGAGTATACATCAGCAAAAAGTACTGTTGGCGCGTTGTAAACAAAGCTCACACAAAGTCATGCAGCTGTTTCACGTGTTTTTGCTACAACGAGATTTTTCGCTTATCAGCTTGAATGCCTTTTTAAAAGCTGAAGTTGAACGCAACTGGCCATTATCGAATCAAGCAGAAAAGGAATTAAAAATTCGCCGATTCGCCAGTTCTTTTTCCGACGAAATTGAGGCGGTGATTTTGGAAACCTACCTCGAACAAAAAAAGAGTGTTCGCAATATTCTACTGGCGCAAGCTTTGGAAACCAAAGGCAATACGCAGTTGCTGAATCAATATTACGAGAAAGGCTACAAACACGCCCTGGAAGACGAAGACGATCTTTATCAAATGATCGGATTAAAAGGGAAATTCCGCATGAATTACGCCTCGCCCAACGAAAAAGATTTGTACAAAGCACTGGACGCAAACGACGCTTTCCTTCGGGTATTGAAATTTTCATACGACGATCGTTTGATCGAATATTACCACAATAAAACCAATATTTACCTCGAAAAAAACTCACTCATTGATCATGAAAAAGAACAGCTGATTCATGAGATTGAAGCGTACCTGGAACACCAACAAATTCCGCTCAACAAAGCTTCACTTTACTTTTCATTGGCCAAATTGCACTTCAATTCTCCCAAACTTTACGCCTTTCTTGATGAAGGAAAAAAGTACTTGGAGGAAGAAAAAGTGCATTCTAAAGAATACGAAGCTTTTTACCGAAAAGCATTGTTTTTGGAACTCCGTCTTAACTTCTTTAGCGGAAAACCCATTCATGAACTCACGGCGCTTACCGACAGAATTTTGCAGGAAAACCGGAATTTCACCATCATGAACAACAATACCTTGTTCTATAAAATCCTGTTTACCATTCTCAACAATGATCTTGAAACCGCCGATCGATTATTGAACGAGAATCACATTTACTTCCGCGGGCAAGGAAATGTGTTGGAAGATTTTTTACGTGCCGTATTGTTTGAAAAACGAAAAGAATACCGAAAAGCATTGAATTTACTCAATGAGTTGATGTACGCTGCCAATTACTTCTTTGCCGTATTTGCGCGTTTGCTTTTTATCAGTATTCAGATCAAACGCAACAATTATCAGTTGATCAAATCAATTGTAGACTCTACTAACCGTATGTTGATCAACAATCCTGATAGTCCATTGGGACAAGATGCGCACATGTATACGCTGCAGCAATTGAAAAACAAATCGGCCAAAAGAAAGCAGAAAACAAGCATCAGCGATCCGCATTTGACCGTTTTTCACACCTACTTATTGGAAGAAGAGCAATAAAAAAAGGGAGTCATTACAACTCCCCTCGTATCTTTAATCGCTTACGATTAGTTTTTCTTAAAGGCATTAATGGCATTGATCGTGAAATCAGACAACACCAATGTTCCGCTAATTCCGGCGCGTTCTACCAACAATGAATCCCAATTTTCGGTTCCTTGCCAGAAGATTTTCTTCAATTCAGCCATTGCTTCAGGACTTGATTTTGACAATTGATTCACCAATCGTTCAATTTCTTCATCCATCATTTCATCTGAATCAGACAAACTTGCGTATAAACCGTTGTTGTAAGCCCATTGTGCCGTTTGCCATTCGGTTGCATTAATCGCCAATTGGCTCATCGCCGATAAACCGATCTTGCGTTCAACCGCCGGACCAACTACAAAAGGACCAATTCCAACCGCCAATTCAGACAATTTTACATCAGCCTTTTTAGTAGCAAAACAGTAATCAACCGCCGAAGCTATTCCTACTCCACCACCAACAGCTTTTCCTTGCACTCTACCAATAATCAACTTCGGACATTTACGACACGCGTTGATCACCATGGCAAAACCAGAGAAAAATACTTTTCCGGTATCGAGGTCTTTGATTGAAATCAATTCATCAAAACTGGCGCCGGCACAAAAAGCTTTGATTCCTTCCGAACGCAAAACGATCAATTTCACATCGGATCTGTTTCCCGTTTCGGTAATGGTTTCGGCCAATTTGCGCAAAATAGCTCCGGGCAATGAATTACTCATCGGGTGCCCGAACTCGATTGTTGCGACCATGCGATCGTCAACCGTTACATCTACGTGTCCTTGGTCAATAGCTTCTGACATCAGAATTCGTTTTTAATTAATCATCAAATCGTTTACGTGGTCTTGGCGGACGATCATTTGCAGGTCGTTCACCTCCCGGACGTTCCGTACTACTCGGATTTCCTGTCGTTCTATATCCACCACCACTAGGTGCCGAACCAGAAGAATTGGAACGGTATCCTCCGCTTCCGCCAGAAGAACCTTCAGACGAACGGAAACCACCACCTCCGGAATTAGAATTGGAACGGAAACCGCCTCCACCTCCGCCACCCGGACGTGGACCGTTGTTGTTGAATCGTTTTTGACCACCAAAACCACCAGGTTTGTTACCAAACGGTTTCTTTGCAACCGGCTCTTGTTTAGGCGGACGATTTGCTTTCGGAGAAGCAATCTTCACATCTAACCTACGACCGTTTACCTCGAAGCCATTCAATGCCTGAATAGCATTAATTGCTTCTTCTGCGCTTACCATTTCAACGTAACCGAAACCTTTGGATTTCTTGGTTTTACCGTCGAACACTACATGCGCCAAATGCACCTCACCAAACGCTGAAAACGTCGCCTGCAAATCTTCTGAGCTAACTTCCCAGTCAAGATTAGCAATAAAAATATTTGTCATTTACCTAAAATATGTGGACACCTTGTCCTGTTAACTATCTAAAAACCCGACGATCGCGTTTATTATCTAAACGAATATACAAATTTATTTCAAAGAGAAACCATCTGTTCCGATCAATTGACCATCACAGAAAACTTTCACTTTATATGCTCCTTTTACCGGTTCAGCACCATTAAAATCATAGTAAATAGAAAGATCTACACTCTTATTGTTGTACGTAATTTCTTTCTTATCTGAATAAGCAACCGTACCACTTTCGGTTTGAACCGTATTTCCTGAACGACCTTGCAATACTTTTCCATCCGGATCAGTAATTTGTAAGTAAACCGTTTTCGGTCCTGCCTCAGCGATCTCATTTTCACCAATAGTAAAGCTTGAACGAACTTGTACACAATTACGTGCTTTCGTTGTAGGTTCAGGCGTATTATTGATTTTCATGCGTAATCCTTCAGACGTAAATCCGTAAGCTTTCAGTTTCGATCCGGCTTTCACCTTTGCTTCACTCACTTCAGATTGCGTTTTGTAGGTATCGCGTTCAGTTTGTGTACTTGTCAACTCATTGGTTGTTTCATCCAATTCAGATTCCAACTGTAAATTCAGTGTATTCAACTCATCGATTTGTTTCACATAACCAATCATGATTTGACGCAATGTTTCGTTTTCACGTTTCAATTTCGCGATCAACGATGCATTTACTTTACCTCCTTTTTTAGCAGTCTCCAATTCAGACATCAACGTTTGAATTTTCTCTTTTTGTATATTCAAACTATCCGATTGTGTTGCATCTTTCTTGATCAACGCATCGTAGGTTTCCATCATGTTTTCAAAATCCTTCATCAAGTCATTTGAAACATCATCACCCAAGAACGGTTTCATCATATCATTCATTGCAATGCTATCCTTTTGTAGATTTTCCACATGCGCATTACAGTCATTCAATGCTGAATTCTTTGATGACCATAAGAATATCATCACACCCAATCCTACAACCAACAATACCAAAACGGCAATCATTGCACTGCTAGTATTTCTTTTTGGAGCTTCTTGTACTTCTGACATAATTTCTGATTTTAAGTTGCAAATATAATTGTTTAAACTGCACGATGCGATTCAACTCAAGGGCAAATAACGAATATTAATTGTGTTTCAACAAGGGGAATCGGTGAATAAACCGTTAACAAAACGTAAAAGGCCATCAGTATTGGCTCTTTTTAACGGAATCGGCAAGAATTCATCTGCTACATTCTGAAAACACACCGGTCGCATAAAGCGCTGAATGGCATCCGAACCTACTGCAGTTGATGAAGGAACGGATGAACTTGGGAAAGGTCCGCCATGTTGCATGGCCGGAGAAACCGCAACTCCCGTAGGAACTCCATTAAAGATAATTCGCCCTGCAAATCGTTGAAGCGCTTGTATCCACTGCATTCCGTTTTCTTCCGGGGCAATGTACAAACTGGCAGTTAATTGTCCTGAAAGTGCCTCTAAACATTTATTAAGCTCGATTTCACTTTCGCAAACTATAGCAGTAGCAAAGGATCCGAACACTTCATCGGCTCTTTCAGGTTCTTTTAGCAACTGCTTACCACTAACTCGCACCAAGGAAGGTTGAATCTTGTTCGTTTCACGCAAACCGTCTACAAGAACCTCCGCACCGTCAAGTTGTTTGGTTGCCTGGCGATCATATTGACTAATAATACCGGGATGAAGCATCACTTGCGGATCAACCTCTTTCAACAAACCACTTAAGATCAACAAAAACGATTGCGTCTCTTCTGAATCAATCATAAACAACAAGCCAGGTGATGTGCAAAACTGTCCTGCACTCAAACTAATGGAAGCGGCTACGTCTTTAGCAATTGATTCACCACGCTGAGTCAAGGCTTTCGGCGTAAAAACCATTGGATTGGAACTTCCCATTTCTGCAAAAACAGGTATTGGAACCAACCGATTTGCAGCCAAACGAACCAGCGCCAAACCTCCTTGTATGCTTCCGGTAAAACCAACTGCTTTTACATGCGGGTGCTGCACCAACTGTTCACCTATTGTATAATCGATTGCTTGTAAGTGCGAAAACACACCATCAGGCAAGTTCATTTCCCTGGCAACCGACAAAATAATGCGTGCGGAATACTCACTCGTATGCGGATGCATCGGATGCGCCTTCACAATAACCGGACAACCGGCAGCTAATGCTGAAGCCACATCTCCGCCAAGTGTTGAATAAGCAAATGGAAAATTACTCGCTCCAAAGACCACAACTGGTCCTAAAGGCACATTCATTTTTCGTAAATCGGGTTTTCCCGATTCGGATGAAGGCTCTATACGAATGGACAATGCAAAACCATTAGCAATGGCATCTGCGTATGATTCGAATTGGAAACACGAACGTTCAAGTTCAGTTTTAGCTCTTGAAAGCGGCAAACCAGTTTCTTCGCAATACCAATGTGTCAATTCTGAAGCATGTTTTCGAGCCGAAGCAGCAATACCCTTCAAAAAAGCAACACGATCTTGTAATGATACGGATGAAAAACCACCAAACGCTTCGTTGGCTTTTGAAACAGCCAAGTCAACCTCAGCTTCAGTTGCCTGAACAAATGAAATCCCGAATAAAGCATTAGAAATTGGATTAACGGCCTGAAACGTTTTCGCGCCCGAAGCACTGTCTGCATAACCTATGCAGTTTTTTCCGCTAATCGCTAACACAAAAATGATGTTTTACGCTTCCTCTATATGGTAAGCGTAACTTTCCATGATTTGGTTCGATAACAATTTTTTGCAGGCAGTTTCTACTTTTTCAGTAGCCTCAGCTTTTGAACCTGCATCTACAAACAAGCGCACATGACGACCGATACGCACGCCTGAGATCTCAGGTAAACCAATAGTGGTCATACTGTTACTAACTGCTTTTCCTTGTGGATCCAACAATGCATCTAAAGGCATTACATCGATTTCAGCTTTGAATTTCATGTGTTTGTTTTTTGCGAATGGTATTCTGAATGAATGACAATAACAGGTACAAAAGTACAATAATTGGAATGCTCCAAATCAATAATAGCGGAATAAGTAATCCACAACTTATCAAGAAAATGTATCTGATTTCATTCCCTTTCCAAGTAAACGACTTGAATTTCAGTGCAAAGAGTGGTAATTCAGCCACTAAAAGAAGTGACATTACCACAATAATTGGAATCAAAACTGCCGGCTGAATACACTGTACAATCAAATCATGTTGCCAGCCCGGGACATTCCCGAATTGCATGATCAACAACGGAAACGCGGTGAAAAAGATCGTGTTTGCCGGAGTTGGCAACCCAATAAATGATTCGGATTGACGTGTATCAATGTTGAATTTCGCCAAACGAAACATGGAGAAAAACGGAATAAGCAAGGCCGTAAACGGAATCCAATTCACTTTTTCGAAATCCAACAAATCACTTTTCCAATTGTAGAAAGCAGCCGTTACATCTTCGTGCACGGGATGAATCAACATATCAGCCATAAACACTATTCCTTTATCAGGAAGAATGCCATGCCACAAACTCGATGAAGTAGTTGCATAGGCCAAAACCACCATCATCATTATTCCGGGAGCCAAACCAAACGTAATCATGTCAGCCAACGAATCGAGTTGTTTCCCCATTTCACCCTGTTGCTTTAGAATACGTGCTAAAAAACCATCAAAGAAATCAAGGATAGCACCACCGAAAATGAAAAAAGCAGCCCATTCTATTCTTCCTGAAAACGAAAAAAAGATGGCCATAATTCCACATAACATGTTACCTGCGGTAAACAAATTGGGTATATTAAACATTCTCACGTGGGAAATATAAATTAAGGGTTTAACAATCAAACTGAATGGTGTAAATTTACACTTGTAATTCGGGTTAAATATCGATCAAAACACAATTTTTTGCAAAAGATGCAGTTAACGATAAGCACAAACAAACATTTTTCCATGAGAATTAGTTTCTTAACAGCCTTTTCACTCCTTATCGGAAACATCGCTTTCGCTCAATCAGCTACATCAACAAGCTCTGTAGCACCGAAATATTCCAACGAATTCCTTGCAATTGGTGTTGGTGCCGACGCGCTTGGTTTATCAAATGCCGTTGTGGCTCAAACCAGTGGCGTCACCAGCGGTTATTGGAATCCGGCCGGTCTTACCGGAACTACAAAATGGCTGGATGTCAGTCTAATGCACTCTGAATACTTTGCCGGAATTGCCAAATACGATTATTTAGGATTGGCTCATGCTATTGATGATAAAAGTGCCGCCGGATTTTCCGTTATTCGTTTTGCGGTTGATGACATTCCGAATACCACACAATTAATTGATAACGAAGGTCGAATCGATTACGACCGCATCACCACCTTTACCGCAGCAGATTACGCCTTCCTTTTTTCGTACGCCCGTAAACTCAAAATAGAAGGGTTGAGTGTAGGTGGAAATTTCAAAATTATTCACCGAAAAGTGGGTGACTTTGCTAAATCCTGGGGATTTGGGTTAGACGCCGGTGCTACTTACCAACGCAATGAGCACTGGAAATTTGGAGCTGTTGTGCGCGATGTGACTTCCACCTTCAATGCGTGGGTCTTTACATTGGATGAAACCACGAAGGAAGTGTTTACGCTTACCGGGAACGAAATTCCACAAAATGGTTTAGAACTTACATTGCCACGTGTGATTCTGGCAACCAACTACAAAACCGATTTGGGTAAAAAAGGATTGAATTTTTCAGGAGAAATTGATTTGGACCTCACTACAGACGGTCGCAGAAATACCTTATTGAAAACAGGATTGATCAGTGGCGATCCGCATGTAGGAATCTCATTCGGCTTTAAAGACATTGTAGCGCTACGCGGTGGCATCTCCAATGTGCAATACATTAAGAACTTCGACGATTCGCAAAAACTGACTATCCAACCGAATATCGGGATCGGATTACATATCAAAAATGTGTTTCTTGATTACGCTTTCACGGACATAGGCGATCAATCAACGGCACTGTATTCGCATGTGATTTCTTTGCGATTGTTATTGAATAAACCGTCCAACGCATTACCAAAAGAATGATAAAACGCTACTTACAACTACTACTGATTTTAAGCCTAAGCTGTTCGTCTTTTGCACAGAACTATGGAAACGAATGGATAAATTTTTCGCAGAAGTATTTCTCCTTCGCGATTCACACAACGGGCATTCAACGTATCGATTATGCTGCTTTGGCCGCTAGTAACGTTCCGGTCGGGACTTTTTCGTCTGATAACATTCAAGTATTCGGGCGAGAAAAAGAAGTACCACTTTATATTGTAGATGGCAATGATAATTCGTTCGATCCCGGAGATTACATTCTGTTTTATGCAGAAAAAAATGATGGTTGGCTTGATACTTTAATCTATGAAAACCCATCAGACATCGCCAATCCGGGATTTAGTCTTTACAATGACACCATTCAATACTTCTTTACCTGGAATAACTTAAGTACCAATGAACGCTTTGTCATTGATTCCGACACTGATTTTGCAGGTTATGGCGCTCCGGCAAATTACGTCTTAAAAGATGTCGTTTCAGACTGTCCAACCAGTAGTATCGGTTACAGTGAAGGAGAACGCTACCATGATGCTTCCGGATCTATTTACGCTCCGGGAGAAGGCTGGGCTTGTGCAACTGTAAGTCTTGGTGGAGGTTATAATGTGTACACTCCCACTGCAAATTTATACAGTGGCCCAGGAGCACCACTTGCTTCCATTCAATTAAAAATAACATCCAACTCTAACGCTGCGGCTGCACCTGATCATCATGTCAGAGTGAATA
>JBILJP010000091.1:0-14222 GCA_044377135.1 Fluviicola sp. | reverse complement strand
GAACATATTTCTCCATGGGTTGATTACCTGAGCAATCCGCTCACGATGCGCTATTTTCCCGACTTTTTACGATTGGAAGCCGATACTCAAGCTCCTATTTGGATTAAGCGTCAACAAGATCGTTACGTGAATGAACAGTTTGGTTTATTGGCAATGCACTTAGCAGACGGTACATTCATTGGTCAATGCGGTTTGTTGTTACAGGAAGTAGATGGAGAATTCATCCTTGAAATCGGATATCATTTGTATCCGGAACAATGGGGAAAAGGTTATGCAACGGAAGCCGCAACTTATTTTAAAGAATACGCACGTCAATACCTCCTTTCAACCTTTGTAGTAAGTTTGATTCACCCGGATAACACACCTTCTCAGGCAGTAGCTAAACGCAACGGGATGACACCCTGGAAAGAAACAGTATGGAAGGACATTCCGGTGATTGTTTTCAGAACCGCTATTTAAGGTCTGCTGAAAAACGTGAAGAGGGATGCCTCTCCAAACACCCCTCTTCTGATTCAAACAAACAAACTAAACTACTCGAACCTATACTCTTTATTTGTCTTCGGGATCGACTTTGATCATCATTCCCATTTTAATATTCTTCTCTTGTCCTAATTCAACTACTATGCCACGAGTTGTCAATAAATCCGAAAACAAATACGTCACATCTTCATACTCTTCTTTTCGAAAAACCGCGGAATACGGATGTTTCGTAACATCTAGCGGCAACTGAAACTCGCCATTTTCATTTGAGAGTGTTGTCACCAATTCATTGCCGTCTACATCATAAACGGTAATTGAAACACCGGTTACAAAACGATCCATCGAATAATCAATCACCGAACCCGTAAACAAACTATCCAAACGTGTATTTCTATCAGTAACAGATAATTCCACATCACCTAATGCTGTCTGTTCAATCGGTTTAGCCTTTATTTCTCCTTTCGCAACAACTTTACCCTGCGCTTGTGCTTGAAAAGCAGAAAAAGTAGAAATGGCGGTTCCTAAAACCAACGCGCGAAGGCTAAATGAATTGGAAGTCGAATTTGCTGGAAGCGCATGATAGAGCTTCTGTTGCTGATCGTTCGACATTCGTCCGCAAACCGATGAAGTAGTAGCTTCCATAAATCGAAAGATGGCAACGTCGGACATGCGTGTAAAATCGACCACCGTTTTCTGGCAACTATCACAAAACCGACCTTTATCGTTGGGCGTCATTGCCCCCCAGTTCTCATGACATGGTTCCGCAATTTTAATTTGAATCACCTTCTTTTTCATCGTCTTGGCATTGATTAAAAACTGGTACAAGCGAGTCAAAAAAACGTTCAATTACGAATGTTTATTCGCTAAAAGCCACTCAAATAAATTGTTAATTCATTGCAATTGAATTGAAATAATGCTACATTCGTTTGATACTCAATATTCAATGGATCGAATACGTCGTTTTCAGCGCACACTCATTACTTCGCTTGTCGGTATCAATACATTTGTTTTCTCTGTTTCCAATGATTTGGGTGTCGGCGCTTCGTTTGTTTATACAGGTGTTGCTATTCTTGGAACGATCGTTCTTATTTTCACTTACGTTTTATTGAAAGGGAAAGCAAAACGTGTGTCGGATAAGTGATTTTGTTTTCTTCTTTTAATGGATTAATTCTTGATATTCTTATCACTGAAAGGCTTTAGATTTGGGATATTAAACGTTTTAACGGATAGAAACGGTTATCTATTAAGTCTAGTTTCATTTGCTGATTACGGTAAATTGGAATTCAGTCAAAAAAAGTACTCCGTTGAGAATTTACCCGGATTTTGAATTTTGTCCTATACTATTTCAAAATATCTTCACCTTAGTGGTTTCAATGTCAAAGACGTTTTAATGGTTAGAAACACTTAAGAAATTGATCAACATTAGAAGAACATCCTTTCCTTTGACTTTATCTATTTGACTTTATGTTATACCCCTAAATGCAAAACGACTTCCCCAGTATTAATGGAGGAATAAACGTTTCTAACGGTTAAAACGACTTTTTCCACCAAATTATTTTGAAATAAATCATGTTTTACACTAACTTAAATAAGAAAACAACAAGTTATGTGTCAAAAAAATGAATTTTCTCACCGACAATGCGTCATCTGCAACAAACAACTTTTCGGTCGTTCAGATAAACGATTCTGCGATATCAAATGCAAAAATTATTACCACTCTCAAGTGCGGCAGTCCGTGAAGACTATTTGTTCGGAAACGATAAAAATACTCACCAAAAATGCCGTTATCCTTGAAGGAATAATGGGTGAACAAAAAAACACCTGTCTTGTTGACCGACTAGCACTCGAGCGACTCGGTTTTCGATTCGGATACGTTACCGATGCAGCGCAAAAATACGGCATGATTTATTACAGCATTTTTGGATTTAACTATCGATTCATCAAACAAACGCGCGTGGAAATTACAATCGATAAAAAACGCAATAACATTTCACCATTTATTTTCAAACGCTGGAGTCGTGAAATTGCGGAACATCCTATATGAAAGGGATATTGGCATAATCCGTCAAAGGAGTAATTGGTTGTAGAATTGAAAGAAAATGAAAAAAAAAGGCACCAAAGAAGCCATTTTTCAATATAAACCATCTAATTTCAAACACTTGAAAGAGAATTTCACTATTGTAGATTGACCAGATAATCTGAAACATTTTAATTACTTACCTGTTAAACCAAAATGACGCGAAACAAACTGCTAAATAAACAAACAATCTTATTGGCTGTCATTGTTATTTTTCATTCGGTTGGATTGGTTGGTTTATCATCCGAATCACGTGATTATTTTCTGAGTTTGAGTCCGCTCAATTTGTTGATCTCAATCGCGTGTTTGCTGCTATCAATGTCTTTTTCTGTAAAACTGGCACTAGATCTATTACTTGTTGGAATCATTGGCTTTGGGGTAGAATGGATTGGCGTTCATACCGGATGGCTTTTCGGGAATTACAGTTACGGCGAAAATTTAGGCTGGAAATGGTCTGACATTCCGTTAATGATTAGTGTCAATTGGATTATGCTAAGTTTTAGCGCCGTGGCGTGTATACAACACTTAAAGATTCCTGATGCGTTAAAAGCAATACTTTCAGCATTGTTGATGACAGGATTGGATGTGTTAATTGAACCTGTAGCCATCCGAAGTGATTTTTGGTCGTGGCACAATGGCATCATTCCATTTTACAATTATGTTTGTTGGTTCCTGATTTCGCTTCCCATCCATTATTATTTGCTTAAAAGAAAAACAACGAAACAAAACACCGTTTCCGTTGGTTTATTCATTGTATTGGTTGTATTTTTCGGTATTCTAAATTATAGGTAATGTATTGGTGGGGACCTTTGGTGTTAATCGCGGCTTTCTTTGCAATGGAATTTATGGCTTGGGCTACGCATCGTTTTGTTATGCATGGACTGATGTGGTATTTTCACGCGGATCATCATGTGGAAAGACCGGGATTCTTTGAACGAAACGATGTGTTTTTTCTGATCTATGCCATTCCTTCCTGGTTGTGTATTATGCTGGGCATGATGGCGAACAATTACATTCCGGTTTGGATAGGTTACGGTATTGCGGCCTATGGTTTTGCTTACTTTCTGGTGCACGATGTCTACATCCACCGACGATTCAAATGGTTGCGTGATATTGACCACCCCTATTTTATGGCTATTCGAAAAGCGCACAAAGTACATCACAAACACCTCGGAAAAGAACATGGTGAATGCTTCGGAATGCTCATTGTGCCGCGAAAATATTACACAGAAGCAAAAACTACTTTTCGTCGCAAATACGGTAAAGCATGAGTCTTTATTTATGGATTATCTTAGGCAGTATAACTGGTCCCTTCTTGCTGAGTTTTGATAAAAAAGTTGGTTTTTTCAATTATTGGAAAGCACTTTTCCCGGCAATTATTCTTGTAGCAATCGGTTTCTTGTGTTGGGACGAATACTTTACCGAATTGGAAATTTGGGGATTTACTCCTGCCTATTTATCCGGTATATATTTCGGTAAACTTCCGTTAGAAGAGTGCCTTTTTTTTCTGGTAGTTCCCTACGCTTGTGTGTTTGTTTACGAAGTCATAAAAGCCTATTTCCCAAAGCGAAAAACAGCCGTTTTAGCACGATTATTCGCCTTTTTGATGGTGTTCAGCGGTATGTATTTAGGAATTATGTACCTCGACAATTGGTATACAGCAAGCGCTTGCATTCTATCATCTATGCTGATTCTGGGGCTTTACTTTGTTGGAAAAGCACCCTGGTTCGGAGATTTTGCCTTGACTTTTTTCGTAGTGCTGATTCCTTTTCTCATCGTAAACGGTATACTTACAGGTATGTTTACTGAAGAACCCGTGGTTTGGTACAATTCAGATCACATTATTGGATTCCGTATTGTAACCATTCCTCTGGAAGACATTTACTACAACCTGTGTATGTTGCTTCCAATTATAGCAATTTATGAATGGTTGAAAACACGATTGAAGCTAAATAAAAAAAGCCCGATCTAACAACGTAAACCGGACTTTCATTGTATATTAACGTGAGTTCGGGATAAGAATTCAGTCAGATCGCTTAGAGATAGTTGGATTCAAGCGAAAAGAACGAGATGTATCTGGATACATTGAGTGCTGTTTCGAGCAGAAGACGGCTGTTTATAAGCGAAAATGCGCATTAGCTAATCCCTAAAACATTCATCTGTGGCGTTGTATTTTGTAGAGATGACTCGCCATCTCTACAAAATACGCCTAACATCTGAACATTTTATGAATTTCTGACGGGTATTCTTATCCCGAACTCACGTTATATTAACAATAGATGCTTATCTAGCTTCAGATTTGTAGATATAATTGTCTTCATCTCTCAACCATAATTCCTTAAATCTCTGCGCTTTTTAAAGATCACGGTTCATTAGAAACTGAGAAAGTTGATGCAAGGGTTGTTTCTTTTCATCCGGAACATCCAATTCATCAAGTGCAGAAATTGCTTGTTGATAATAGTCGTTCATTACCTGCTTCACTTGGGTTACAGCTCCTAATTCTTCAAACAATTGCTTAGCGGTTTCAATCTTTTGCTCATCGGCCGGCATGGCCAACAACTCCGAAACACGCGGATCCTTATTCGCAGTCGCTAATCGTTGAGCGGTAAGCAAAAGCAAGGTTTTCTTATTGGAAAGAATATCACCCCCGACTTGTTTACCGAATTTCTCCGGGTCGGCATATAAGTCGAGTAAATCATCTTGAATTTGAAACGCAATACCGAGTTGAATACCAAAATCGCGCAATAAACGGCGAGTAATTTCTGACTGACGCCCCAAAATAGCCCCAAATTCCAAAGCACATCCTAATAAAACGGAAGTCTTCAACCGAATCATTTCAATATACGCTTCTTCGGTAACATGAACTGCGGTTTCAAAATCCATGTCCATTTGCTGCCCTTCACACACTTCTTTTGCGGTTGTGTTGAACGTACTAAGTAATGCCGCCAATCGTTCGTCAGAGTAAGCCGTAAGTTGTTCATAGGCTTCCGTAAACAATACATCGCCTGATAAAATGGCAATATCGTTGTTCCACTTGGTATGAATGGTCGGTTTTCCTCTGCGTACCGGAGCCGCATCCATGATATCATCGTGAATCAGGGAAAAATTATGGAAGAATTCGATGCAAAGTGCTGCAGGTAAACTTTCTTCTTTCGGAATATCAAATAAATTCCCGGCCATTAAGGTGAGTACCGGTCTGATGCGTTTTCCACCCAAGGTCATAAAATAACGCAACGGATCATAAAGATTGGCCGGCTGGTCGGGAAAACGATAGGAAGATACAGTCTGTTCGATGTATGAACCGAGGGTTTGTACAGTTGTCATGGTTTGTTTAGCAATTGTAACAAGTAAGAGCCATATCCGCTTTTAACAAGTGGTTCTGCTAATTGTTTCAGTTGATCGGGAGAAATATAACCGTGACGGTAAGCAATTTCTTCAATGCATCCCACTTTTAACCCTTGGCGTTCCTCAATCACTTGCACAAACTGACCGGCCTGCATTAGTGAAGGAAACGTTCCGGTATCGAGCCAGGCAGTTCCGCGACTCAACACAGCAACTTTCAATTTCCCTCTGCGCAGGTACTCGGCATTCACATCCGTAATTTCGTATTCACCGCGAGCGGAAGGCTTTAAGTTTTTAGCGATTTCAACTACGCTATTATCGTAGAAATACAAACCGGGAACAGCGTAATTGGATTTAGGAACAGCCGGTTTCTCTTCAATAGAAACAGCATTCATGTGTTCATCAAATTCCACCACACCATAACGTTCCGGATCACTCACATGGTAAGCATACACAACACCTCCGTCGGGATGAACATATTCCTGAAGTAAATCATCCATTCCGACTCCGTAAAAGATGTTGTCACCTAAGATCAACGCTACGCTATCATTTCCTATGAACGATTCCCCAATCACAAAGGCCTGAGCCAATCCGTTGGGATCTTCCTGCACGGCATACGAGAATGCACACCCCAATTGGGTTCCATCTCCAAGCAATTTTTGAAACTGCGGCAAATCATGCGGAGTAGAAATAATCAGAATTTCACGAATACCAGCTGTCATTAATATAGAAAGCGGGTAATAAATCATCGGCTTGTCGTAGATGGGCATCAACTGCTTACTTACGGCAAGCGTAAGCGGATGCAGTCGTGTTCCCGAACCTCCGGCTAGAATGATTCCTTTCATGTTAGGTATCTTTTCTTGATGTTTCTTCTTCGTCAGAATTATCTTCTTTCGGAGAAGGACTATTAGTAGGAGAAGCCTGATCCCATTCGTCAGAACGTACTTCAAGCATGTTCAAATCGATGTCTTCTTCTTCGTCGTATAACTCAAAATAAGGTTCTTCAAACGATTTGGTTGTTAATTTACGTTCTAATGTAAGCAACAAACAAGGTAGGATCACCATATTGGTAAACAAGGCAATCAAATACGTCAATGAAGATAAATAACCGAGTGCCTGCGTTCCGCCAAACTGAGAGAAAACGAAGACGATGAATCCGAAGAACAAAATAACGGACGTATAAATGATACTCAATCCACTTTCACGGATAGAAATAGCTACACATTCCTTGAGATCCCATTTCTTTTGTTTCAACTCCTGACGGTAACGTGCCAGGAAGTGAATGGTATTATCCACCGTAATACCCAATGCAATAGAGAAAATCAACAAGGTAGAAGGTTTCAGCGGAATACCGAACCACCCCATAATTCCAGCCGTCATGATCAACGGAATGATATTCGGGATCATGGAAACCACCACCATTCTGAATGAGTAAAACAAGATACTCATCAATAATGCAATGGAGATAATCGCAAAGAAAATACTTGAAAAGAGGTTTTCTACCAGGTATTGCGTTCCTTCTGAAGCTACTACAGATGTTCCGGTAAGTTTCACATCAAAATATTCCTGATCGATGGCATGTCGCATTAACGTATCAATGTCTTTGCCTTTTAGGTATTTTTTGATCAGATCCGGATCGGAATCGAATGCCAATTGTTTATCGGCATCACCTTTTGAAATTTCAGCCGTTAATGAGTTGTAGATTCTTGGGTAACTATCAATAATAGAGTCGTAATATTGTTTTTTACCTGAAGTAGCTTTCTTGTAATAGCGCTCGATATCCGGTTTGTCCGGATTCATAATCAAATCGATTTTGTGCTTTATTTCTTTCACCTTATCTGCTACCTCATACGACCCGATATCGCGCATTTGCGTACGCACACGCACTACATACTCAGAAGTATCCACCAATTCTTTCAGTGAAAAGTTCGAGTTTCCGTTAGCATTGATGTTCTTGATGTATTTCTTCAGTGAAAGCATATCACCACGAGAAATGATCTTGTATTGCTGCGGATTGTTTCCGTAATACGCCATGTTGATGACCTTCAATAAATCCACTATGGAGATACTTTTGGCAAACAAGGAGTCTTTGGCAAACATGTCTTGAACTTCCTCTACCTTGGTAAGTGTTCCTTTCGATTTACTGAACAGACGACCTTGTTCTTTGTAACCGATCATGACTTCAAACGGCACCGCTCCACCGAAATTGGATTCGATGAACTGAATGTCCTTCAATATTGGATCGCCGGCCGGTAAATCTCCGGTAATATTTCCGGTTACTTTAATCTTATAAACCCCAAAGGTGCTCACCACAATAATAACAGCCGAAATCCAATACACCCAAGTGCGTTTGAATGCGGTAATGTAAACGAGTTTTTTAAGCAAGCCAACCGCTGCTTTGCGATCAAGGTGTTTTAAGTGACGCTCTTTCGGACTTCTTGAAAACGATGCCAACACCGGAATCAAACAAAGCGATACGATGAAACATAACATAATGTTGATCGAAGAGATCACACCGAATTCGTAGAATTTCTCTGAATTGGTAAACAAGAAAGTAATGAATCCAAGCGCGGTTGTGACATTGGTGAGAAACATAGCAGTTCCCGTTTTTTTGATCACACGGTGCAATGCTTTCGCTTTGTTCTTGTGTAATTGATATTCCTGATGGTATTTATTGTATAGGTAAATACAATTCGGAATTCCAATAACGATCATCAATGTTGGAATCAAGGCCATGATAATGGACAAGTTGTAACCCAACATACCAATGGTTCCAAGCGACCAAACAACCGTTACCAAAACAACAATGTTGCAAACAATTGTTACACGCACCGAACGGAAGAAGAAGTACATCAACAATGATGAAACGATGATCGACAATCCGATGAAAATGTACATTTCGTTCAAGACACGTTTCCCGATCAATACACGCATGTGCGGAAGACCGGCGAAGTGTGTTTTTCCGAATTTCTTCTCATACGATTGAGCCAAATTCTCAATATCAATGACTACATTTTGTTTGGTTTTATCGGTGAGGAAATTCTCTTCGATTTTCACCATCATCAAACTCACATTCGTCTTCTGATTGTAAAGAATGTCTTTGTAAATAGGATAAAGACGAATTTCCTTTTTGATCTGTGCAATGCTCTTATCCTTGTATTCTTTATCGTAAAAGATAGGACGGAATTCGAACATACTTTTTTCAATATTATTGGTAATACTGAAAAGGTGCGCTTCGGAAGTAACAGCCAAAACACCCGGAATTTGAAGGATGGAATCACCCAACTCTTTCCACATGCGGAAATGGCTTTTGGTATACAGTGAATCGTCTTTAATGGCAATCACCAACGAAGAACCATCTTCACCGAACATTTCCTTGAAATGAATGTAGGTAGATTGTGCCTCGGTATCCTTTGGCAACATGTTACCGTACTTATTGTCGATTTTAAGTCCTGTAAGCGTGTAATAGCCAAACAAAACGGTTAGTAATGCATGTAATGCAAGAATTAAAAATCGGTTCCGAAGTATAATGTTGGCTACTTTATTCCACATAATTGTTTCACAGTATAAGGCACAAATTTAACACAATAAGGTGGGGAGGCAAGTTAACTATTTTAAATAACTGTCAAGCCATTCGAAATAAGTTCTGTACCATAAAATCCCATTTTGTGGCTTCGTGATCCAGTGACCTTCGTCAGGAAAATACAAATACTTACTTGGTATTCCCTTGATTTGCAACACCTGGAAGGCTTGCATTCCTTCAGATTCGGGAACGCGGAAGTCTTTCCCCCCGTGAATTACCAACATCGGCGTATTCCATTTATCAACTAATAAGTGTGGACTATTTTTCAAAAAGAGCTCTTTGTTTTCGGGCTTCCAATACGGTCCACCAATATCAAAATTGGCAAAAAATAACTCTTCGGTAGTTCCATACCAGCTTTCGAGGTTGAACAACCCGCAGTGCGAAACAAAGGTTTTGAATCGGTTATTGTGGATTCCGGCAAGGTAATAAACCGAGTATCCGCCGTAAGAAGCACCAACTGCTCCCAATTTGTTTTTGTCAATATACGGCTCAGATGCCGTCAATGAATCAACTGTTACCAAGTAATCGCGCATTGCCTGACCGCCCCAGTCTTTTGAGATCGCATCGTTCCATTCTTGTCCGAAACCAGGTAATCCACGACGATTAGGAGCCATGATCACGTAACCGTTTGATGCCATTAGCAAGAAATTCCAACGGTAAGAGAAATACTGACTCACCGGACTTTGCGGCCCGCCCTGACAATACAACAATGCCGGATACTTTGTTTTCGCATCGAAATTTGGAGGAAGAATAACCCATACCAGCATTTTTTTACCGTCGGTAGTGGTAATCCATTTTTCGGTTACTGTTGGCAAAGAGATGGTCGACATCAATTCTTTGTTAATTGCCGTAAGTTGTTTTTGAGCACCTGTTTTTAAAGTTACTTGCCAAATATCGGTTGGCGCAACCATTGATTGACGTTCAGCAATAACGCGGTCTTTTAAAACGTTGATGGAAAGAATATCGCACACTTCAGTGGTCACTTGTCTGGTTTTAGCGGTCTTCAAATCAACCTCAAACAATTGTTTTGTTCCTTTTACAGCCGCGGTGAAATAAATGAACTGACCTTTGGCGTGCCACACAAACGATTCTACACTTAAGTCCAATCCGCGTGTCACATCTTCCTCGGCACCGGTAGCAAAAGTGCGTACCATGATTCTGTTCTTATCCGCTTCAAATCCGTTGCGCGCCATACTCAAATAAGCAAGTTTCGTGTTATCCGGACTTACTCTCGGATTGGTATCATATCCTTTGTGTTGCTCGGTAAGACAAGTCGTAATTCCGCTTATCACATCATAGGCGTAAATTTGACTATCGGTGCTTTGGGCAAATTCCTTACCCGATTTTTTCTTCGTAGAATAATAAAGCGTTTTACCGTCTTGGCTGAACGTCACATCATCAATTCCACCAAACGGAGGCGTTACGGCAGCATACGGTTCACCTTTCAACACATCCCCTTTCAGGTTGTACGAAGTTCCTGCTTTTTCATACAAAAACAGATGCAAAGCTTTTTCGCCTTGCCAAGCGTTCCAATGGCGATACATCAAATCGTCTTCGATACGCGCTTGTGTTTTCGGAAGATCAGGGTGAAGATCATGCACCGTTTGGCGCACCTTTACCGGTTGAAGCGTTGCAATGTATTCTTGATTTGCCGAAAAAGTAAACCCTTCAACTTCATCGTTAAACGTGTAAACAACTGTCGGAACCTTGTCTGTACCCGGTTTCATTTTTACCAATTCGGTCACTGAATTTGCGGAACGCAGCCACCACAATGTATTTGACTTATCCCAGATTACATTCCAGAAAGAATCTTCGGGCTTCAATAATTCGGTTGTCGCTCCTGTTACCAGATCCATCAAATAACCTGTGGTTTTGCCGCTATTCGCTGCTACATCATAACTAGTCGATTGATAAAACACCCATTTTTCATCTGAAGAAACGGTAGTTCCCGACAAACGCTTGAGTTTCCAAAGGTGGTCAACGGTAAACAATTCTTTTTGTGAAAATCCGATGCTAAACGTAAAAAAAGCAATCAGAAAAAGCAGGGTGTTTTTCATTTGGTATTTTTTGAGGAAACCAAAAATAGGGGAAAAATCTCAGTTAAGGGTGAAATAACCGTTGCTAACCGTTAGAAACACTTATTGGTGCGTAAATAAAGGGATTTTGTAAATTGAACATCTGTTTTCAAAACGTTAAAAATCAACTTCTGACACCTGCTTTTTGGATGATGGCTATTCCTTCGAAAATCTCCCGAAATTCAATTTAAACATATCCGTTTTTATCCGTTAGAAACACTTATTGATGCGTAAATAAAGGGATTCTGTGAATTGAACATCTGTTTTCATAACGGTAAAAATCAACTTCTGATACCTGCTTTTTGGATGATGGCTGTTCCGTCGAAAATCTCCCGAAATTCAATTTAAACATATCCGTTTTTATCCGTTAGAAACACTTATTGATGCGTAAATAAAGGGATTCTGTGAATTGAACATCTGTTTTCATAACGGTAAAAACCAACTTCTGATACCTGCTTTTTGGATGATGCCTATTCCTTCGAAAATCTCCAGAAATTCAACTTTAAACATATCCGTTTTTATCCGTTAGAAACACTTATAACCTTGTAGATAAAGGAATCCAGTGAATTGAACACCTATTTTGGTTAATGAAAAACTGCATTCTGAAATCTACTTTTGGATGATGGGCAAGGCTTTCAAAACCATACTAAATTCGCACTCAAGCTTATCCGTTTCTAACGGTTAGAAACGGCTTTGGTATTGAAAACACAGAGAAATTTGAATTATGAATATTTATTCAAATCCAATATGGTAACCCTAAACTTATTGAACCCGCAGTTAATTTCGCTTTTGTCAGATTCGATAATCATTGTTGATTCTTTTAGTTCAAAGGATTCAATCTCAAACAAATCAAGGTACTCGCTTAACCGATTTTTACAAGGCATACACCACAGCTGTTGAACGATATAACACTATTTTATAACAACCGTAATACACATAATGGGTCAAAAGCTGTAAATACCTCATGTGATTCAGTAAGCAGAAACTCTAAGTATAAAATAAACTTAGTGTCAACCACTTCCCAACCTAAAATATACGACTCTCGAAATTCTATGTCTTTCAATTGGGATTTTTTCCAAAAGACAATCCTAATAAAGAAAATTATTAAACGGATATCGAATTGCGAAAATGCGCTTGATTTCTTTGTACATCGTTTCGCGCAATTCTTCCACATTCGTTTTGTCCTCGGCGGAGATAAAAACACATTTGGTAGCGTCTAATTTCGACATCCATGTACGTTTCAATTCTTCCAACGAAATGTTTTCAGCCGTTAACGGACTCGGATCGTCTTTGTCTTTCGGAACGTATTGGTAGGCATCGATTTTATTGAAAACCAATAAGGTTGGTTTATCACTATTATCCAGCTCCAACAACGTTTCCTGCACCACTTTCAGGTGATCTTCGAAATTGGGGTGCGAAATATCCACCACATGAATCAGCAAATCGGCTTCGCGCACCTCATCGAGGGTCGATTTAAACGATTCTACCAACTGATGTGGCAATTTGCGGATGAAACCAACGGTATCGGTCAATAAAAACGGAAGATTTTCAATCACCACTTTACGAACGGTGGTATCCAGCGTTGCAAACAACTTGTTTTCAGCAAACACATCCGATTTACTCAACAAGTTCATCAAAGTGCTTTTCCCAACGTTGGTATAACCAACCAAAGCAACACGCACCAATTGGCCGCGATTGCCGCGCTGAATCGACATTTGTTTATCGATTTCCTTCAGCTTTTCTTTTAGCAAAGCAATTCGGTCTTGAACAATACGACGGTCACTTTCAATTTGCGACTCACCCGGTCCACGGAAACCGATCCCTCCTTTTTGACGTTCAAGGTGCGTCCATAAACGTTTCAAGCGAGGTAACATGTATTGCATTTGCGCCAATTCGACTTGTGTCTTGGCATGCGAAGTTCGCGCACGACTGGCAAAAATATCCAGGATTAAAATGTTCCGATCCAAAACCTTACATTCCAATTCCTTTTCAATATTCCGCAATTGAGACGGCGATAATTCATCATCAAAGATGACCATATCAATCTCGTTTGCCTTGATGTATTCTCTGATTTCTTCTAGCTTACCTGTTCCTACAAATGTGCGGGCATTCGGTAAAGGCAACTTCTGTACAAAACGTTTCACGCTAATAGCTCCGGCCGTTTCGGCAAGAAACTCCAACTCGTCTAAGTATTCCCGAGACAGTTCTTCGGTGGTGGAAGAAGTAATAATACCCACCAAAACACAACGTTCTTCCGTTGCGTCAACCAATACGTGACCTTCGCTCATTGTTCAGATAATCTATCGGAGTGTTTTTACAAATTCCACAAGCCCCGACTGCTCGCGTTTCGTTAATAAGTCTTTATAAGGCATCATGCCTTTGTCATTGCCATTCTGAATGGTGAGCAAGATTTCACTGTCCGATTTCACGGAAACAGACAAATCAGCAGCGCCAGAAAGTTGCTTTTTTCCATCGATACCATGACACGATTCACAGTTGAGAACGAATAAATCGCGCGCTTCCTCAGCGTTCATCGGCTCCAGTTTCGCTTCCTGCTGCTCGCGTTTCTTCAATTCAGCACCATCACCACACGCACCAAGTACCATGGCTACAACAGCAAATGCAACAATTTGTTTTAGAACCATCCTGCGCCTAAATTTCGGAA
>JBILJP010000436.1:0-4013 GCA_044377135.1 Fluviicola sp. | reverse complement strand
TAATAACCGCACTTCGCTCCATGTCTGCAACATTCAACGGTAAATTTCGAACAAACGAACCCGCATGATCAAGCAGTTTCATGTACCTTTTCCCGCTCTTGGTATCGTTGGCTTTTACCAGAAATAATCGGTTGTTGGTAGCAAACGTTGAAGATAATTCAGTGCGTTTAACGATCGGATGACCTCCCGGAATGGCATAATCAACCGACCGTATTTTGTAGGTTTTATAAAACGTTGAGAGGTATACATTAGCTGCATCATCAAAAAACAATTCATACGGAACCTGATTTTCAGTAAGAATTTCATCGGTAATGGCTTCTATTCCCGAAACCTGAAAAGCACTATCGTGGTTGACTTGATAAATTTCTGCCTTCGAATTAAGAAAGTATAGTTTTCCATCAAATTCCGTAACCGAATAGACCACACTTTCATTGAAAGAAATGTTGGTACACACCGGATTAAAAACCTTCCCGTTGTGTTTCGCAATACCGTATTCGGTAAACACCCATACATACCCGTTGCTATCTTGAAAAAGATGATATACTTCTGTTGCCGGCACACCGTCTTCAATTCCAATCTTCTTAAAAACCAGCTGTTGTGAATGAATCACCGGAATAGCGAACAGGAATAACGAGCTGTGAAATAGTAGTTTTTTGAGCATTTCAAGCAAAAATAATCGATTATACACATAGCAAGTTCAAATAATCACTTTTTTGTGCAAAAAAGCTATCCTTGGTTTTTCAAGGCGGTAGAAAGCTCCGAGAAATCATTTTAGAATAAACCAATTGGTTGAAACGTAAGTGGGCGTCGGGGAAACCCGGGGCCCATTTGCTTTTAGCAAGAAATCGTGCTGAAAAAAGCTATAATTTCATCCATTGATTTGTAACTGATGGATTCAGGAAGTGAGCTACTACTAGCACAAACAGCCAGTTTATGCGCGTCATCCAGAGAATACTGTTTCAAATACACATTTTTTAACCGTTTTCCTTCGAGCGCTACACGAATCGGGTTTTCAGAAAATAAGATCGCAAATGCATTCAGCGCTTGCCACAAACCCTTTCCATTGTGTTTGATAAAACTTTCCTTCAAGGTCCAATAATCGAAAAAACGGTCATTCGGATCGGGCGCATTGCAAATATCGTAGTGTTCTTCTTCTGTGAAAAACGAACGTGAAATGGACAGATTAGCCGTTTTAACGAACTCAACATCCGTACCTATTTCAGTGTTGTCAAACACACACACTACCCAATCACCGGCATGAGAAGTATTAAAATGAAATCCTTCCATTCCCGAAAGCATTGGTTTGCCATTTTCAGAATGAATAAATCTGATTGCATTATTTTCAATATCAACGTATTGCATCACAACCATACGTATCAACAAATCGGCCACCAAACTTCGCAATTGATCTTCTTCGCGGTAATAATTGCCAATAACCTCTTTCTTTTCGGGAGAAATAAAACGCAACAAGAACTCAACCTCCATCGAATCGAGTTTCCGATCGAGGCGAACGGCGACTAATTCCGGTTTTAAGATTTGGCCCATTTGGAAAGTTTCGTTTGTGTAATCGCGTTGTTGCATTAAGGGTTGAAAGGTAAGCAGTCGATTTGGAATAATTGTTTAGAAAAAACATTCCCCGACAAACGCTTGCCGGGGAATGATAAAAAGTAATCTTCTTGTGGTAAAGAAGTGAAATCAAATTGCAGTTATTCCTACAATGTGCGGATTTCCTTGCAAAGGCACATCAATCCATACTAGAACCGGTGACGGATTCGGATGCCAAATTGCAGGTGACATTTCACACAAGAAACAATAGTTCATTCCTGCTACAATTTGTGTTGTGTTGGCCAAGGGCTTGTAAGAAGCACCGTAAAATTCTTTCGTAGCAGCTTTGAAAACACCCATCGCTCTGCGCGAAACGGTGAAATCCCAATTGTTCCAGCTTCCGAATCCAGGACCCGGTTTAGGACCTACGGTTTTCATCTGGTGAATTACAGCATTTCCTTTCAACGGCACGTACACTTGTGCTTCCACAATGTAATCTGCACCTGCCGGCGCTACTACTTCGGCTTCGCACAAAAACGCATAGTTTGTACCGTTAACCAATTGACTTTTTGAAGCTACAAGCGTGTATTTTACACCCAATAGTTTACCTAATGATTGCTCAAAAGCAGCCTTCGCTTCTTTCGATGGAGTGAAATCCCAATTGTTCCAAGCTCCTACTATTCCTTTTTCTGACATGATACTATAGTTTTAAGGTTTCCTACTCGTAAGGCTTTTTCGCAAACGCTAAAGCTTTAGCGAACGCGGTCGGGTTCGGCCTACGTGAATTTCTGCACGAAACAGATTGTTTAAATTGTTATTAGCGGGTTCCTGCGTAAATAATATAATTTACTGCACAATAAGGCTGCATGTTGTTGTGGGACTGATCGCCACCACTTGAACCCGTTGTAAAGGGATTTACACCGTCTTGAGGACGGTCAGTCCCGTAGACCGAACTTCCATTTTTAGCTGGATTTCCTGAATCGTTCGAAGGAGATTGATGAGTGTGTGAAGGCATTTCCTGCACTGTCAATTGATGCTTTTCTTCTCCGCCAATATCGAAAAGCGTGTAATTGGTTCCTGAATTACCTTGTCCGGTGCCAATAAGCGTTCTTCCACACAAATTTGGTGTATTTGGCGATTTTAAGCAGATGATCAATGTTTGATACTGTAACGGAATTGTTGAACCATCACATAATAACCATCCTTGAGGGATTTCAGTTGATGTTAGTGCGAATGCGACAATTGTACCAATCGGAAGGATCGATGTTGGAGCCGGAGCTGCTGTTTTAGTTTCCATAAGATCTGTTTTTTCCTACTCATAAGGTTTTTTCGCAAACGCTAAAGCTTTAGCGAACGCGGTCGGGTTCCACCTTCGTGATTGACCGCACGAAACGGTTCGTTTGTTAAAGCGGGTTCTGCTCCGCGTTTTAAGTTTATTGCTATAGCTGTTGACAAAGGTTAGGCTAAACAAAACCTCTTGTAAGAGGAAATGTATTCGTTTTAAAAAGCAGGTATTTTTATCTGTTTTTGGATTATTTACCCTTATTTGTAACTGTTTTTAGAATGAAGTTGCAAATCGAGCAATTTCTTGATTTAGATTTGACCTGAAAATGTGGTTGTCGATTGACAATCAGCACTATTTATTAACGAATACTAAAAACTATGAAAAAAATTCCTCTAATTGGTTCCATTCTTTTAAACGTAGGTTTGATTGGCGCCTTGCTTTATGTAAGTAGCAACAAAACAGGTGAGCCACGTACTGGAGAGGCGGCATTGGCCGAGAACCAAACACCTTTGGAGATAGCTCGTATGAACATTAAGCATTATGTGGATTCATGTTATACATTTTTTAATGATTCCTTAGGCTATCAAAAAGTAGACACGGTTAACAGTATTATTAGATCCTATAAAGTGAGCAACACCGATCTGTTAAGCGTTCTGGGACTTCCGAAAAACACAAAATGCGGGTTTTACGGCTGCAGAGTTTATTTAGGTCTGGATCTTAAACATAAATTCAAATTGTACCTTACACCGCTTGACTCTCTGGGAGAGGATCTAATTTTGGATAACTACGGTGTAGAATACTTATTGGATCTGAATGCCCCATGTCCGAGTACATGTGGTAAAGACACCTTGTTGAATCCAAAAGCTCAACTCACAAAAAAATTAAAGCCGGTGGTTAAGCGTTAACGAAATGAGCGTTGCCCGAATCATCATAATAGTATCGCACATTCCGGTGTTTGCGGTAGCGCTCTATGCGCTGTTTATTTATACCAGGCTGAAGGTTGAACTAAAAGCCTTCGCTTGGTTTCTTTTTTGTTCGGGAATGCTTCAGCTTGTTTCGTTGATTTATTGGTTCCTGGAAAAAAACAACCTGTTCATTCTGCATTTCTTAGTTCCGATAGGATTTGTATTCTTAGCCGCTTTTTACCGAAATGTTTTAAAAGGCTTTCTGCATCCTATGATTC
>JBILJP010000090.1:0-14447 GCA_044377135.1 Fluviicola sp. | reverse complement strand
GTTCGCGTCAGGAAGTAAAAGACAATCAAAACAAATTTTTCATCGACGCAAACGCGTTCCCGCAAACCATTGAGGTTGTGTTGGGTCGTGCGTTGAACCTGGGTATCGAATTGGTACAAGGTGATGCGGCTACATTCGTTAACGACGGAAGTTATTTCGGTGCGGTTATTCAATACCCGGATGCGAAAGGTTCAATTACAGATGTAAAAGGGTTCATTGCGCGTAACGAAGGTTTACGTGTAGCAGTTGCCGCTGATATTTTAGCGTTGGTTCTTTTACAATCACCTGGTTCTCTTGGAGCCGATGTGGTTTTCGGATCGTCACAACGTTTCGGTGTACCAATGGGTGCAGGTGGTCCACACGCAGCATTCTTCGCCGCTAAAGACGAATACAAACGCACCATGCCGGGACGTATCATCGGTGTATCAAAAGATGCGGATGATAACCTTGCGTTGCGTATGGCGCTTCAAACACGTGAACAACACATCAAACGCGATAAAGCAACTTCTAATATTTGTACAGCTCAGGCCTTGTTGGCAGTTATGGCGAGTATGTATGCCGTTTATCACGGACCTACACGCATGAAAGCAATTGCAGAACACGTTCATTCATTGGCGGTGAAAACAGCAAAAGGTTTGAAAGCAGCCGGAATTACCGTAGCGTCCGATTCATTTTTCGATACTGTTTGTGTGACAGGAGTAAATACTGCTGCTATTAAAGCTGCGGCTGAAGCCAAACAATTGAATTTCCGCATTATCAGCGATAGCGAGTTAACCATCAGTTTCGGTGAACCGCATACCACTGCCGATGTAAACACTATTTTGAGCGTTTTCGGAGCAAATACAACTGTTTCTGATGAGGTTGAAAGCACCATTGCTTCTTCATTATTGAGAACAGATGCGGTGTTTACACATCCTACCTTCAACCGTCATCATTCGGAATCGAAAATGATGCGTTACCTGAAGCGTTTGGAAAACAAAGATTTGTCGTTGGTTCACAGCATGATTCCATTGGGTTCTTGTACCATGAAACTGAACGCGGCATCTGAGTTAATTCCGATCACCAACCCGCAATTTGCCAATATGCACCCGTTTGCGCCTGTAGCTCAGGCAGCAGGTTACCACGCAATGTTCCGTCAGTTGGAAAAAGATTTGTGCGAGTCGACCGGTTTTGCAGCTATGTCATTGCAACCGAATTCGGGAGCACAAGGTGAGTACGCCGGTTTGATGGTCATCAAAGCATACCACGAATCGCGCGGAGATAAACAACGCACCAAAATGATCATTCCTTCATCTGCTCACGGAACCAATCCTGCTTCTGCGGTAATGGCCGGTTTTGAAGTAGTGGTAACAGGTTGCGACGACAACGGAAACATCAACATCGATGAATTGCGTGAAGTAGCAACAGCGTTGAAAGGCGAGTTGGCTGGTTTGATGGTTACCTATCCGTCAACTCATGGTGTATACGAAGAAGGAATTCGCGAAATCACAACAATTATCCACGAAAACGGAGGTCAGGTTTACATGGACGGCGCCAACATGAACGCGCAAGTCGGTTTGACCAATCCCGGAAATATCGGTGCCGACGTTTGTCACTTGAACTTACACAAAACATTTGCCATTCCTCACGGAGGTGGTGGACCTGGAATGGGCCCAATCGGTGTGGCAGCGCACTTAGCTCCTTTCTTGCCAAGTAACCCGGTTGTTGCAGCTGGTGGCGATCAGCCTATCCATGCAGTTTCTGCAGCACCTTACGGAAGCGCCTTGATTTTGTTGATTTCTTACGGATACATCAAAATGCTCGGAGCAAAAGGATTGCGTGAATCAACGGAAATGGCCATTTTGAACGCCAACTACATTGCCGCGAAATTGAAAGGTCACTACGACGTACTTTACAGCGGTAAAAACGGAACGGTAGCTCACGAAATGATCTTGGATTGCCGTGAGTTTAAGAAAACCGCCGACGTAGAAGTAGCCGATATGGCAAAACGTTTGATCGACTTCGGTTTCCACGCACCAACGGTATCTTTCCCTGTAGCAGGAACCTTGATGATCGAACCGACCGAATCGGAAGACAAAGAAGAATTGGATCGTTTCATCGAAGCCATGATCAAAATCCGTCAGGAGATCAAGGAAATCGAAAACGGTCATGCCGATAAAGCCAACAACTTATTGAAAAATGCACCGCACACCGCAGATTGCATCATCAACAAAGATTGGAACTACCCGTATTCACCACAGGAAGCTGCTTATCCGGTTGCTTACCTCAAAGAATGGAAATACTGGGTGCCTGTTCGTCGCGTTGACAATGCGTATGGTGACCGCAACCTCGTATGCTCTTGCCCAAGTGTAGAGAGCTACATGCATGTGGAGGCTTAAGCAATAAAAGAATAGAATTGAAGAAACCGTTCCGCGTTTGGGTGGAGCGGTTTTTTTTGCGGTTACAGAATCCTTATTTTTACCATCTAATTTACACCTCATGAAATATTTTGTTTTAAGTGTTGTTTTTCTAATTTGTCGTAACTCCTTTTCTCAAGGTTGGATGAATGATGCTTCCTTTTACACTGGTTCAGGAGCAAATAGTGTGACAGGGATTCAAAAAATGATTCAACAGAGTGATGGGAAAATATTAATTCACGGTAGTTTCACTAGTTATAATGACACATTAGTAAATAGACTTACTCGATTGAATATTAATGGCAGTATAGACACTTCTTTTAGTTCCGGTTCGGGTCCAGACAATTATATTTATTCATTACTTATTTTGCCAAATGGTAAAATAATAATTGCGGGTCTTTTTCAATCTTATAATGGGTATTCTTATAGTCGAATTGCCAGGTTAAACGCTAATGGAAGTATTGACTTGAGTTTTAATCCCGGTACAGGAGCAGATGCAACTATTAGTAAAGCAGTTTTGCAACCAGATGGTAAAATTATAATATGTGGCCATTTTACTTCTTTTGATGGTGTTTCAAGAAATAGAATTGCGCGATTGAATGAAGATGGTAGTTTAGATATGAGTTTTGATCCTGGAACAGGTGCAAATTCGAATATTTACAATTCAATAGTACAACCTGATGGAAAGTTAATTGTTTACGGGAACAGTATAAGTACCTTTAATTCGGCACCTGTCAACAATATATTTAGGCTTAATTCAAACGGGAGTCTTGATTCAAGTTTTTATACTTCAAGTTCAAGTTATCAACCAATCTCAACTGCAGAGTTACAATTAGACGGGAAGATTCTTGTTTTTGGAAGTTTTACTGAATTCAATGGGGTTTTGAAGAGGCATGCGATTAGACTGCACTCAGACGGAAATCTTGATAGTAGCTTTTATAGTGGCAATGGATTTAATGATGTGACATCAATTCGAACTGAGATACAGCTAGATGGTAAAATAATACTATTCGGGAGTTTTACAAGTTATAATGACACAATTGCGAATCATATCATTCGTTTAAATGACAATGGGAGTATTGATACATCTTTTCATCTAAATGATGGTGCAAATGATTGGATTCATTCAATATCGATCGAACAAACTGGAAACATTGTAGTAGCAGGAAAATTCACTTCTTTTAATGGACAATTGAAGAACCATATTAGTCGTTTAATAGATTGTATTGCAGTATACTCTCAAGAATCTCAAATAACATGCGATCCATTCACTTGGTTAATAAATGGTCAAACATACACGACTTCAGGCACCTATTATGATACCTTATCAACTGTAAATGGTTGTGATTCCATTTTAATACTAAATCTTACCATAGTTTCTCCAACTTTCGGTAGTGAAACCATTTATTATTGTAACAGCTATATTTGGCCTAACAACGCACAAATGTATACTGCTTCCGGAACCTATTTTGATACTATACCAAATGCCAATGGTTGTGATTCCATCATTACCTTAAATCTTACTATATTCAATTCTACCCTTGGAAGCGAAACGGTCATAAGCTGTAGCAATTATATTTGGCCGATAAACGGCCAAAGCTATACCACTTCCGGAACATATTCAGATACCATCCCAAATGCAAACGGCTGTGATTCCATCATTACACTTGATCTTACAATAGTTCCAAGCTTACCTTTATCGGTAAATATCTTCTCTCAACCTTCCGCCGCCAATTCTTGTGTTGGTACGTTAGGTATTTCAACCACTGGTACCCCCGATTTCACAGAAACAATCGACGGCGGTTCACCAATTACACACTCCGGTTATGTTTTGGTTGAAAATCTTTGTCCGGGAGTACATTCATTGTTCACAACCAACGGCTGCGGAGATACATTGACAAGTACGTTCATCATCCCCGTCGACTCCAACTACATCTTCAACAACCCGTTTATCGATTCCATTGCTGTTGACTCGCTCGGAGCAACCATCGAAGATTGTGATATTTACTACAACAGCATCGATACCGCTTTCATCGATTCCATTTTCGCTAACGGAAATACGGTCACCGTTATTTGGAATATCGTCGACTCTAACGGCTCCAATTTTGATACGTCAACCTATGTGTTAAACAACGGAAATGGTGTTTATTACCTGCAATTGAGTGTGTTTTGCCCAACGAAATCTATTGGAGACTATTTTGCGGTCACTGAAACAATCTATTTTGAAGACGGAACTATTTCCACAGCAGATCTGACCGTTTTAGACGACGATCTCTTCGAACTTTTTCCCAATCCGACCAACGATCTCGTAACCATACGTTTTGATTTTCCAAAAGCGGATTTGGTGATGTATGACGCTCAAGGAAAACACATCCAAACTCAAACAATCATTTCCGGAGATTCCATTTCACTTTCACATCTCGAAACCGGTGTTTATTTCTTTGAACTCATAACCGAACAAGGAAAAACGGTGAAACGTGTGGTGAAGCAATAATAACCTAATTGTATTAAATTATGATTCTAAAAAGTTTTAAATCATTTCGAACGCTCGTTCTGTTCTTATTAGTTCACCTAACTACATTAGCGCAAGGAGGGGCGATGGATCCGGCTTTTAATACGGGCACCGGATTTAATGGCTATGTTGATGAAATAGCTGTCAGAGATGATGGCACGTTAATAATTGTAGGTGCTTTTACTGAGTACAACAGTGTATCAGTGAATGGAATTGTTTGTTTGAATGCTGATGGCACAGCGAATTCTTCCTTTGATGGCGGAACAGGATTTTATCATAGTTCGGGTAATTTTGGTGTTAACTCGCTGTGTCTTCAACCGGATGGCAAAATGATCGTTGCAGGTAATTTTACCAGCTATCAGGGTGTTTCGGCTAACGGGATCATTCGTCTAAATGAGGATGGCTCGGTTGATTCCACTTTTGATTCAGGAACAGGGTTCAATGGGTTACCGGTTACTGCGGTTCTCCAACCGGACGGGAAAATAATCCTGGTAGGGCAGTTTGCCGAGTATAATGGTAGTTCGGCCTATAATATTATCCGCTTAAATGGTGATGGGGCAGCCGATGCTTCTTTTGCAAGTGGTCAAGGCTTTTTAAATAACTTATGGAGTACAATAGCATTGGAGGCAGTTGTTCAAACGGATGGAAAAATCATCGTTGGAGGAAGCTTTGATCTTTACAATGGGACTTCCGTCAACAATGTTATTCGCCTAAATAGTAACGGAACGATTGACAATGGTTTTTCTATTGGAACAGGTATAGAAGGGGCCGTAAGGTGTATAACCCTTAGACCGGACGGAAAAATCTTTCTTGCGGGTGAATTTTTTAGTTACAATAGTGTTGTTGCAAATAGTCTTGTATTACTCAATGATGATGGTACTGTTGACGCAACGTTTAACGTAGGTGCAGGAATAGATGCAGCCACTGAAACCATTAATGCCGTAACCTTGCAGACAGATGGGAAAATACTGATTGGAGGGAGGTTTAGTCAATTTAATGGAATTTCGAAACAAGGGATGATTCGACTAAATCAGGATGGTTCAGATGATACAACTTTTACGATTGGTTCCGGGTTCGATGAATTGGTTTCTTCCATTATCATTCAATCTGATTGTAAAATTTTGGCCTCGGGAGATTATCAGAATTACAATAATAACACGGTTAACAGAATTGTAAGATTATTAAGTGATATTCCAACTTCAACCATTTTTGTTTTGCCAAGCGACGAAATGAATTGTAATGGTGAGTTAGCAATACAGACTATTGGCAGAGCAGATTTCACAGCTGCTATAGATAGCAACATTCTTTTTACCTATTCAAACTATCACCTGGAACAGAATCTCTGCCCTGGTGTACACACTTTAAGCGTAACAGATGTCTGCGGAAACGCCGTTACAGGCACATTTATCATCCCGGTAGACTCCAACTACATCTTCAACAACCCGTTTATCGATTCCATTGCAGTTGACTCGCTCGGAGCAACTATTGAAGATTGTGACATATACTACAACAGCATCGACACGGCTTTCATTGATTCCATATTCGCTAACGGAAATACGGTCACTGTTATTTGGAATATTGTCGACTCAAATGGCTCCAATTTTGATACCTCAAGTTATGTATTGAACAACGGAAATGGTGTTTATTACCTGCAATTGAGTGTTTTTTGTCCAACAAAATCTATTGGTGACTATTTTGCGGTGACTGAAGCCATCTACTTTGAAGACGGAAACATTTCCACTGCAGATCTGACCGTTTTAGACGATGATCTCTTTGAGCTCTTTCCCAATCCTACCAGCGATATAGTAACGATGCGTTTTGAAGCTCCAAAGGCAGATTTAGCAATAGTTGACGCCCAAGGAAAACGCATTCAAACTCAAACAATCATTTCCGGAGATTCAATTTCACTGGCGCATCTCGAAACCGGTGTTTATTTCTTCGAACTCATAACTGAACAAGGAAAAACGACGCGTCGTTTAGTAAAACAATAATGCTCATAAAAACCAATAGATTAATAATGAAACAATTAATTTTAACAATTACCGCTGCTGTCTTCTTTTCGTTGATGGGTTCAGCGCAAGTATGCAACCTGTTTTTCTCCGAATACTTGGAAGGTGCATCAAATAATAAGGCAATCGAGGTTTACAACCCATTGAACGTAACAGTAAACCTTACTGATTACGCAATCTATCGCTACAACAACGGTTCTCCAACACCTACCGACTCGTTGTTTCCACAAGGAACGCTTGCTCCGGGAGCTGTTTTCGTAGCTGGAAATCCTTCAGCAATTGCAGGCATAACTGCAGTTTCAGACACCTTGCATACCATTACTTTTTTTAATGGAGACGATGCGATGGAGTTGCGTTACAGACCCACCAATACCACACTTGATGTCATCGGAGTTATTGGCGTTGATCCGGGTGTAAACTGGGTTGTTGGATCCGGAGCAACAAGTGAATTCACATTGGTACGCATGTTTTCATATACAGATGGAGAACTGAATTGGGCTGTATCTGCAGGCGAATGGGATGTGTATCCGCAAAACACAACTACTTTTATCGGCTCTCATTCCGGAGCTTCCTGCTGTTTAGCAACCAGTTCAACTCTTTCAGCAAGTGCTTGTTCAAGTTACACTTGGGCTGAAAATGGAACAACCTATACTACATCAGGTAGTTACACTGATACCTTAACAAATGCTGCCGGTTGCGACTCCATCATCACACTCAATCTTACAATTAATCTTCCCACAACATCTAATTTGTCAGCAACTGCTTGTAACAGTTATACGTGGGCTGAAAATGGCGCGACTTATTTCAATTCAGGAAATTACAACGATACGCTCACGAATGTTGCAGGTTGTGATTCCATCATCACGCTCAATCTTACGATTAATCAACCGACATCTTCGAGTTTGACGGAAATTGCTTGTGGTAGTTATTCTTGGGCGCAAAACGGAGTTTCCTATTTTGCTTCAGGAAGTTACAACGATACCATTCCGAATGCAAATGGTTGCGACTCGATTATCACACTCAATTTAACGGTGAATCCGATCACGTCTTCAAGCGAAACAGTGAGCGCCTGCGATAGCTATACCTGGAGCGCCAATGAAGTGACGTATACAACTTCCGGTCAACATTCTCAATCGTTGATGAGCGCAGCTGGCTGTGATTCCACGGTTACACTCAATCTTACAATTATTCAAACACCAACCGCCAATGTTACAGATGACAGTTTAGGAACACTAACAGGAAGTGGTGGTAGTCCTGTTCAATGGATCAATTGTGCAACCAATACAGCCATTGCAGGTGCAACTGCAGCTACTTTTACTCCGACTGTAAATGGAACGTATGCCATTGTAGTAAGCAACGGAAACTGCAACGATACATCCAATTGTGTGGTAGTAAGCTATATCGGGTTGAATGAAAACCAAACAATCGATGCGGATATTTACCCGAATCCGACAACAAACGAGGTGAATATTACTTTTGAAAGCTCATCTGCATTAATGATCATTCGTGATGCTCATGGAAAAATGATCCAAATGCAAACCATCCAAAACGGTGAATCAATTTCATTGGAAAACATTCAAAACGGTATTTATTTCTTCGAACTCACAACCGAACAAGGAAAAACGGTGAAACGAGTGGTGAAGCAATAGAAATTTTTCAAATAACAATCAACGCGAAGGCCTTTCAGCAATGGGAGGCCTTTTTTGCTGCTATAAATAAAGAATGACTACTTCACTAACCACTATTAACCAGTCACTAATAACTAAGCACTAATAACTACATCAGCAGAATTCTCTTATTTTTATAGCATGAAGATGGTTCTCCTTCGTATCTGTTCCGCGTTGTTGTTGGTGAGTTTCTACCAAACAATTGCTTTTGCCGGTAATGGTGACGAAGCCAGCCGTATTAAGGCGTATCAGCAAGAAAAGAACGGAACAAAGAAATACTGGAAACTCTACCAATTGGGTGAATACTACCGCCTCAATAATGTAGAAAAGGCCGATTCCATTCGCGATTACCTGCTTTCTGCTAGTCGACAGGAAAATGATTCGGCACGCTTGCAAGCATTGGTGTTTGATTTGAAAATCGATCAGTTGCGCGGAAACAGAATTGCCTATTATACTAAAATACTCCAGTTGCAGCCGTTTTTGAGTCGACTCAAATCAAGGGTTTCGCAAGTGGTCATTTACCAATACCTGGCCGATTATCACATAGCTTATCGTGAATTTGAGCAAGCGCATCTGTACCTCGACGAAGCATTGTTGATTTCCAAGAAATTGCGCTCCGATTCATACAGTTGCACCGCCGAAACCTATCGTTTGGTTGCGCAGTTGGAAATGGAAGAAAATGATAAGGCAAATGCGTTGATCCATGTGGGGCAATCCATTCAATATGCCCGGCGCTCTTCCGATAAATCATTGTTGGCAGCTTGTTTCAATATGCAGGCCAAAGTCTACAACTATTTCGGACAGCTGGAATTGAGTGTTTCGAAAAACATGATCGCCCTTCAACTGGCAAAAGAAGCCAGCGATTTTCCGAAAGTTTCCAATTACCAGCGTGAATTGGGCGAGGTGCAATACGCCATTTTTAATTACGATGACGCCAGTTATTATTTTTCTCAATCGAAAGAAACGGCAGAGCGCATTCACGATAAACGATTGGTAGGATTGGCCAAAACCGATCTCGGGTTATTGTACTTTGCTCGCAAAGAGTTTCCGCGTGCTATTCAATTGTTGCGTGATGCCATTAAGATTCTTCAAAAGTACAACGATGAAGACGGTTTGGGGCTTGCGCACATGCATCTGGGGAATGTTTACCGTGAAGAAGGAAAGTACGACGAAGCATTGAGGTATTTCAACAAAGCACTCGTCTATTTTGAGTCATCGGCCAACCGGGCAGAAATTGCCTCTGTTTACCATTTGGTAGGAACTGTATTCGAAAAGCAAGGAAAGTATGAAAATGCCCTGAATTATTTGAATCGTGCTGTAGAAATTCGCTTGCAATTCGGATTTAAAGGAAGTGTTTATCCTTCTTACCGCGAAATTGCCGAAGTGTATAAGAAAACGGGCAACATGAAATTGGCCAATCATTACCTGGAAGTATATTCCAACTACTCGGATAGTGCCCGAACAGTAGAGGTAAGTGCCAAAATTGCTGAGATATCCGAATTGTATCGAGCCGAACAACGCGAGCGACTCATCGCCATGCAGCAAGACTCCATCGAATTGCAACGTAAAGAAAAAGACCTTACTTCGGCGCAACTCGAAAACACCGAATTGCGAAGCAGTTTCCAAACGTATGTGATCATCGGGTTCATTTTGTTGCTGATATTGGCTGTTGTTATCTTCTACAATCAATGGAAACAACGAAACATTAAACAACTGCAACGAGAAGCTGAAATGAGTCAGGTATTGTTGCGCTCGCAAATGAATCCGCACTTTGTCTTCAACGCCATGTCGGTAATTCAAAGTTATATCTACGAAAACGACACCAAGAATTCCACCAAGTTCCTGGTCAATTTTTCCAAATTAATGCGACTCATCCTCGAAAATTCATCCAAAGAATTTATTCCGATACTCACAGAAATTGACATCCTTACAAAATACCTTGAAACCCAAAAATTGCGCTTCGGTGATCGATTCGAATACGAAGTAGCAATGGATGATTTGTTGTTGGAAGAAGAATTGGTCATTCCCCCCATGATTACCCAACCGTTTATCGAAAACGCCATTGAGCATGGTCAGCTTCACACGGTTGAAGGTGGATTTATTCGAGTGAAATTTTCCAAGGTTTCGGATATGCTCAACGTGGTGATTGAAGACAACGGTATTGGAAGAAAAGGTGCCGAGCGTAATAAAAAGAGTGCCGAGCACAAAAGCATGGCGATGAAAATCACCCAGGATCGCATCGATAACATTAATTATAAATACCGAATTCAAGGATCGCTCGACATTAGTGACTACAATACAGAATTGCAAACCGGAACCAGAGTCGTGATCTTTTTACCTTACCGCACCGATACCCAAAAGACCTTAACTGATTAGAATTCCGATACCCTTAAAGCGATCACTTAGAGCCGGTTTAAAATTGTTTGGTAAGATAAATTATTGAGCCATTTTGAGCGAAATGCGGCAGATTTTGGAGCCATAGCATGCGTCTCTGGTGAAGAAATTGAACAAAATTGTAGCCAAAAAGGCTCATAAGAATGAAATCAGAACAAATTTGAACAGGCTCTTACAACATTAATCGTATATTCGTTCGTATTATTTAAGCTAATTCCGATTAACCAATGAAAAAGGCCTTAATTATTGATGATGAACAACGAACACGTGAGTTAATTGCTAAAATGATTGAATCGTTCGATATGGATATTGAAGCCATTCCAAGAGGTGAAAATGTGCAATCGGGCTTGAAAGCGATAGCTGAAATTCAACCGGACTTAGTGTTTCTGGATATTCAAATGCCTGATGGTACAGGTTTCGATTTATTAAAAGCTGTACCCGAAAAGAATTTCGAGGTAATATTTATTACTGCACATGAGGAGTTTGCCATCAAGGCAATCAAATTTTCAGCATTGGATTACATTCTGAAACCGGTTGATCCGGATGAATTGCGTGCAGCCTTGGAACGTGCTTTGGAAACTATGCATGAAGCAAAACAAGAACCTCAATTCGAAGCCTTACAGAATAATATTCAGCCGAATCAGAAACGAAGACTGGTGCTAAAAACACAGGAAAGTGTTCATGTGGTAGAGTTGGATCATATTATACGTTGTGAAGCAGATCGCAATTACACCTCTTTTTATCTTACCGAAGGCAAAAAAATATTGGTGTCGCGTACCTTAAAAGATTATGAAACCTTGTTAACTGGCCATAATTTCTTACGTGTACAGCAATCACACTTGGTAAACCTCAACTTTGTAGAGCGATATGACAAAGGAAACGGAGGAGCTGTAGTGATGAAAGATGGTTCTGAAGTTCCACTGTCACCTGCAAAACGTGATATTTTCTTTCAAATTTTAGAAAATCTGTGAAGCCTGTTCAGTCATTCTGACAGAATATTCATCCAAATAGTTGATTTATTCATTCGTCGATGTTTTATTTCTATTCATCTATATCTTAGTAATGGAAATAAGGAGAAATGGAATCAGGTTGTTTTCTAAGTTAGGTTAAAGTTGAAAACGGGAAACGCTGCATTGGAGAGGCAGTTTTTTCATTTTCTAGTTTTATTGAAGAGTATACAGTTCTATCTATCCGTTAAGACTTTGGCAACAGCCGCAGGGACCTTAGAAACAACCTGATTTTCATTATTAAAATGGGCTACTTTACACGATACACAAACTAAAACACTACTAAACCAATTAGGTTTCATGCAAATGAAACCTTTTTGCTTTTCAGGTCATTCGGTTTTAACATTCCATCGTTTATATTTTTTTAATGCTAATTGGTCGAAATCCCTTACCATGATTCAGCAATTCGTTTATTTTTGCCTCAAATTAGCAGTATGAACACCGATGAATTTGAGCTCGTAGAGAAAGAGCAAGTAGTAAACTATCATTTTCCCTTAGAAGAAATTCTAAAAAGCGAAAATGAAATGAATGCTAGAAAGGAGGCAATTGAACGTGCAAATTCACTTGGAAATTTGGAACATTACAAAGTAAAGATTTACTTTGCTGACGAAGTGAGTAAAAAACGAATCGATACAACTATTTGGGGAGTTACCGATCGTGCAATCCTATTGAAACAAAATGTAGTTTTGCCCATACACCGCATTATCAAATTAGAAATATAACTGGCGCATGTCTAAGAAAAGATCAATCATCAGCTACGAAAAGCTGAACATCGAGCAGAAAAAGCAATTACTAATGGCTTTCCCTGACGGATTTGCAGGCTCAATGACTAAAATGACCAACCCTATCACAGGTGAGATTTACGACTCTTTGTTGTGGGAAACCGAGGAAATCATTTACTTGGTGAAACTACCCAAACAAACCGTGAAATCTCCTTCCGTTGATGACGATGATGATGATTTTGAAGAAGAAGACTTCGATAAATTTGATGGTAAAGGTGACGAGGATGATGACGCTACCGATGATGATGAAGAGGATTCGTATGGCGATGATCCTGCCGACGCTGTGGCAGATGAAGAAGAAGATTAATTGACGTAACTGTATATAATAAGAGTTGAAGCGCGCCAAATTATGGCGCGCTTTTTTTGGATCAAAAAAAAATGAAATGTTCACGATAGAACCTCTGTTAAAATTGAAACATTCAAATACTAACTCCAAACTGCATTTCATTAACTGAAAAAGACTGTTTGTTTGAACTGGCAACTTAGTTAACGAACTTTGTTATAAGTTTGTCGAGGAAAAACAGCTATTAAGCGAAGCTTTCCGACTACTTATTTATAAATAACCAATTACAAACATGAAAAAACAATTACTAAAAGTTAGTAGTTTGAGTGTTGTAACTACTGCTTTTCTTAGTATTGCAAGTGCAGTTCACTCTCAAACTACAATTGTAGATTCCATTAATTTTTCAGGTGGAACGGCAACTTACACAATCCCTTGTGGTGTTACTTCGATAACAATTGATGCTTATGGAGCACAAGGAGGTTCCGGTGCTGCAGGAGCTTCTGTTCCTGGTGGAAACGGTGGTCTTGGTGGATATGCTTCAGGTACGTTGACTGTAACTCCCGGAGATGTATTAAATGTGATGGTCGGTGGTGCTGGCGCTACACCTACCGGAGGATTCAACGGTGGTGCAAACGGCGGTTCTACCAATGCTGGTGGTGGCGGTGGGGCTACTGATATTCGTATTAACGGAACAGCAGAATCTGATCGTATTCTCACTGCCGGTGGCGGTGGTGGTGGCGGTCGCGGCGGTTGCGAAGGTTCTTCAGGTCTTTCCGGATCTGGTGGTGCCGGTGGTAACGGTGGCGGTGATGCCGGTGTTAATGGTGGTGATTCACCAACTTCAGGTGGTGTTGCTGGCGGTGGTAAAGGAGGAAACTTCGGTGCTGTTGCTGGTGCAGCTGGTCCGGCAGGATCAGGTTGCGGTGGTTTCTTAGGAGTTCCGGGTGGTACTTCAACTACTGGTGCAGGTGCTGCAGGTGGCGCAGGTCAGTCTTGTTGCTGTTTTTCTAACGTTTCCATCCCTGGTGGAGGTGGCGGTGGCGGTGGCCAAATTGGCGGCGGCGGCGGCGGCGGCGGTTCTGCAGGAACTACTGGTTGCTCAGGAAATGACAAAGGAGCCGGCGGTGGTGGCGGTGGTGGTACCAGCTACAACGGTGGTATGACTACGGCTGGAACAATCACTAACGGTGTTAGAACTGGAAATGGTGTAGTTATCATTAGTTATGAAGATCCTACTCCGGTAGCTTCATTATCAACTACTGTTAACCCTATTTGTGATGGTGATACAGTTACTTTTGTTGCTTCAAGCACCAATTCACCATCTAGTTATACTTGGGCTGCTACAGGTGGAGTAACCATCCTTTCAGGTCAAGGAACAAACACAATCACTGTAACTG
>JBILJP010000435.1:0-4036 GCA_044377135.1 Fluviicola sp. | reverse complement strand
GCTCTGGTAATGCGATTGGTATAAAAGGCCTGATCGATTGCTTCACCGTCGAAGGTCAGCACACGCACAGCAATGGAACCGTGTTGAAAATGGCCTTTCGCCAATTCGTTTCCTTGCTTATCGGTCACCACCACCACAGCTCCGTCTTCTATACCCGCAGGCATTTCTTTCAGCGCGCCCGAAAAAATCCACGGGTGGCGTCGTTCGATCGATTGAAACTTGTGCTGTAATAACTGAACCGTTGGTAACATGTGCTTTCGTTCTAAATAGGGCGCAAAGATAACCAATTTATGTTGGCATGGGATGCGGTTTATGTAGGCACGTGACGCATCCCGTGACACATAAACCCAATTCGCATATAATTTATTACCTTCGCCACATGGCATATAACGTTCATGTTTTTTTACGAAACAGCGATTTTTCGCAGGAATTTGCTGATGAACAGCACAACGGGGAAGAATCTCCTGAAAACATTCGTCACGAATGGGAAGATGAATTTCGCATTACCGGAACTTTTTCCAAGGTTGAAGTCGTTCGCGACCAGACCTATGAATTGAAAGGTGATTTGGGCGATAACCGACCGTTTTCGTACCAGATTCCGGGAGTAACTTCGGTTTTGTTTCACGCTGAAGATGGCGCTACAGAGCTTGTTTTCTCTGAAAAAGCGCTGGATGAATACATTCTCGATACCGAAAAACACACTCTGGAAGTTTACCTCAACGACGACGAAGTGGTAGAAAATCCGCTTCCGGGTATTTACATCGTATTGTCTGACTTTCCAAAAGAACTGAGAAACTAACGACCATGCTTTCCGTTCGTTCGTTGAATCTGGCGTTTAAGCACCCGGTGCTGCACGATTTAACCCTTGAAGTTGAAGTCGGTTCCATTGTTGGAATTGTTGGTCCGAGCGGTGGCGGAAAATCCTCTTTATTAAAAATCATTGCCGGTTTACTTGATGCCGATTCGGGTGAAGTGATCTGGAATAACAAGCGCGTTAAAGGTCCGGCATATCAATTGGTTCCCGGACATCCGGAAATTCAGCTGGTGAATCAGGATTTTGGGTTAGACATCTACCATACGGTGCACGAAAACGTGATTCAAAAAATGCTTCACCTTTCGCATGATGCCCGAAAAGAGTTTTCGGAACAATTGCTCGATTTAGTCGAACTTTCGCACCTGAGTACGCAACAAGCTATTTATTTGTCGGGCGGAGAACAGCAACGACTGGCAATTGCCCGTTCACTGGCTATGGAACCCGAAGTTATTCTGCTCGATGAACCCTTCGCTCATTTGGATGCTCATTTAAAAGTACGGATCGGGAGTTACCTGAAAGTGCTTTCGGAAGTACGCGGTACAACGTGCATTTTGGTTTCGCATGAAGGTCAGGATGTGCTGCAATGGTGCTCTACCATTCATTTTATGAATAAAGGTGTCATTCAACGATCCGACAGTCCCGAAGGATTTTATTTTAATCCTGCCTCACCGTATGAAGCGCTGTTTTTCGGTGAAATCAATGTGTTGAACGAAGGAAAGGAAAATGAAATTTTGTTTCGACCGAATGAGTATGAAACGGTAGATTCTGACCATGTAATTGCCGTTCGGTTTGTCTCTGCGCAATTTGCCGGAGCTTATTGGCGAAATACCGTTTGCACAAGCGGTAATGAAACACTAGTTTTGTTTGCACAGCAATCATTGGATGATGTCGAAAAAATTACAATTAACAAAAGGAATTCGTAAGCTCACCTGGCCGGAAGTTTGGCAAGTGACCAAATCGACCTTTATTGAGTTTTTTCAGGAAAATTCTTTTTTCCACGGTGCGGCACTCGCCTACTACGCTGTGTTTGCTTTGGTGCCGATGATTTACCTTTCCTTGATTTCATTCGGAAAATTTGTCGGTCAGGCCAATATGTTAAAGATCATTGATAAAATTCTTCGCGAAGAAGTAGGTTTGGAAGACAGCAGTGGCATCATGTCCTTTCTGGAGGATGTCAATTTTGAGAAAGGAAATTTTGTGCTCAACGTAGTTGGTGTGATTGCGCTCTTACTTTCAAGCTCGGCCCTATTAGCCTCTTTACGCACCAGCATCAACGAGTTTTTCGACATTCATTTTACATTCGAGAATCGCAAACGCCGTATTTTTCATAACCTCGGCACACGACTCATGAGCGTATTGATGCTTCCCGTTTTCGGTTTGGTGATTGTGTTAACCTATTTCGGTGAAACGGTGATTCTTTCCATGAGTTCGGAATTGTTTGGCGAATTAAGTTCGGTTGAAGGTTTTATACTGGACGCACTTCAACACGGATTGGCCATTTTCACCAATGTCTTGTTGTTTACCATTATCTTCAAGTACCTAAACGATGGTCGTGTGGAATGGAAACTGGCTATTTCGGGAGCAATGGTAACCGCCATTTTATTGTATGTGGGGCAATTGCTCATTAAGTATTACCTCAAAAATTACTTCTTCGGCAGTAGTATCGGTCTTCCGGGAACCATTTTGGTAATGTTAGCCTGGATGTATTATTCCTCACAAATCATCTTCTTAGGTGCCAAATTCACCAAGGTATATGCTACCAAAGTAGGCCGACCGATTATTTTTCAATCGCGTTGGATGAAAATAAGACGTGCTGCAGTGGCGAATAGAATGCCAAAACAATAGCCGAACGAATAAAGGGAGACGAATCTCCCCTTTTCTTAGTAAACAATTTCTGTTATTGAACCACAATCTTGTAATTGAATAATTTTCGTGATTGAATTTCAAGCATATACGTACCCTTTGATAACTGATGTGTAAGCAAAGAGAATTGCTGACCGTTTACATTCTCGGTTCGGTAAACTACTTTTCCGTTCATATCTCTGATCTGAATCCAATCGATCGGATACTCTGAAGAAAGTACCGTCATTTGATCATTTCCAGAAACAGGATTCGGGTAAACTTTCATTCCGTGCGCCAATTCGGTGATTCCCAAATTCGGATCAACAACCGTAAACAACTCACGATTTGAAACTTCGGTATACGAATCGTTGGTAAACATCACGATGAAATATTCTCCGGGTTGTGTCGGAATCAATGTGTCCGTTAGCGTAAGAGATCCGGAAGCTTGCCCGCCGAAATACGTATAAATCAACAACGGATCTACATTCGGATCGTCTCCTTGATTGTAAATCCCCAACCAATCTTTCACAATTCCGGGCGCATCTGTCCAGGTAGCCACAATACTTTCCCCCAGATCATACACCGGTTGATCAATCCACAAATTGGTAATCGTATCTCCTACCGAAAAGAAAAACGGCGCACCGATTACAACTTCTCCTTTGAAATAATACTTGGCCGTGTAATAGCCTTCAGGCAAACCAGCTACAGAAAGTGTTTGACTGGCACTTGTGACTGCTCCCCAATAGGCAGAAGCCTGCACACCATGCTCAAAACCTACTTTTAATACTTCAACCGAATCTGCAATAGCCGGCGCATTGGTTACATACAATGGCACAATTGCTCCCACAGGATAAACGGTTGTGTCGGAAGTAATCACCGGAATATTACCGTAATAGAACGTATCGCGTGGAGCCAACTCATTATATCCGTCTAGTTCAAAGAAAGCCGTATAATAAAGGTTTGATTGCGTTAACGCGTTGCCCGTAAAATTCAATGTGCCGCTTACTCCGTTGCAATATTGCCAAGCTGTTGAAGGTGTTGGTCCGGGTACATCTCCCATTTTATAAATTCCAACCCAATCCGTAGCATTGCCCGGACCATTCAGATAAGTTGCCACCAAAGGCGTTCCCAATTCATATTCGTTGGTATCCATCATCACAAGCGGACCACTGGAAAATGAATTGTAAACGGTAAATGAATCAATGGCGCTCCATGAAGACCATTCTAAGTTACGATCACGGTGACGTGCACGCACAAAATGCAATCCATTCGGCAACAATCCTACAGGAATGGTGTATTCCTGAATATTAACTCCGGCATTCAAATCATGTGACGAATCGGCGGGTTGTCCGGGTTCCTGACCAAACAGATTTTCAAAAT
>JBILJP010000434.1:0-4043 GCA_044377135.1 Fluviicola sp. | reverse complement strand
AACTGCTTCTTTGTCACATTCAGGACAATCCGGTGCTCCCCGTAAAACAGATACATTGGAAATACTCCCATCTTTTTGTATGATCATACGCAGGTATACCTTTCCATCATACTCTTCTCTACAAGAGGGATAACTGATCTTCTCCAAAATGTATTTTTTCAATGCTGCATATCCTCCCACAAATTCTGCAGGTTCGTCAGTTGTTGAATACACAACTTGTCCGTCAACTACACTAGAATCCGGTACTCCAATTTTGGTGCTGTCTTCCCATAAACCTGTTCCGCAAATAAATACACCTTCTTTCTGCGAAAAAGCGGAGAATCCCCAACAAAGGCTAAGCAGTATGATCAGTGTTTTCATTATACCGCAAGATAACCGCTTCTTTTATTCGGAAAGTACCAAAAATGTCAACTGTACGATTGTTGTAGTGAACGTTGTTTTCCGAACATCAAACGGTTATCTCCCTACTACCAACTGCGTGGTGAGTTGTTCGCCCTGCTGATTTTCCAATGTCAATAAATAAACACCATTTCCGACAGCCGAATCAAGGGTGATTTCCAATCCGTTTACTTGTTTCACCAGGTTGCCCGCAACTGCTTTTCCGGAAAGATCGGTCACAGACCACTTTGTTATTTCCGTAGAAAGTCCGTTGATCACAAACACACCGTTCACAGAAGGATTCGGAGCCACCGAAAGTGTTGAAAAACCATTTTCCGTTGTTCCGGCAATAGCACTTACCGTTCCTTTGCGGTAAATCACATCGCCCGAAGCGGCATCTTGGTAAACAATATGCGCAAATCCGTTTTTGTAAACGATATCCGGGTTGGTTTGCACACCTGTTGTGATGGTATTAACGCGCGCTTTGTAATCGGCAAAACTGTTGATGCTTCCGTTGTTCACCACCGCACAAAACACATCGGCGTTAGAGGTTTCTTTTTCTTCCCACACTAGAACCATTGTAGAGTCTTCACCGCTGATGCGCGGGTAGTTTTGAGTTCCGTTGTTGTTCGTAGGAGGAATCGGAGAAGCTTGGTTGACCAACGCCAGGTTTCCGCCGGTTAGATTCCCTGAACCGATGTAAATACGGTAACTTCCCGCAACTCTGCTGGCCGAAACCATGAACAAACTGTCGCCAATGATCATGCCATGAGGCCCGGTTGACGGACACGACGTAATGAACCAACCCAATTCTTCCATGTCGGCTGCAGTTGGAAAAGTTGTGCCGCCATCGGTTGAACGAACTGCATGAATGTCGCGAATATTGCTTTCGTTGTTTCTAAAAAGTAGAATCTGGTTGGTGCCATCGGTGACCATTTCGGCCGGACAACAATCGCACGCTTCGCCGGTAACGGTTGATGAAGCCACTACGCGCTGACCGTACGTCAATCCGGCATCGGGCGATTGCGCCACCACGTAACGCGGGTTTCCGTTCTGCCCGTCGAAAATCATGTAATCTACTATCGGGTTTCCGTTGGCATCTATCGTTAATGCGGGCAGGAAGGTTCTTCCCGTTTCGTGATCGTCTACGCGAATGGTATCCGAGAAAGTAAGTCCACCGTCTGTTGAACGCACGGCATAAATTTTTCCTTCATCAAACGGCAAGGCTTTAAAAACAGCAATGATGGTGTCGCCTTTGGCTGCAATATCCGGACCGGTCCAGTTGGCGAGGTACGTTCCCAAGTTAGCCGGAAGAATATCAACCGGTGTTCCGAACGTTCCTACATTTCCTTTCGCTACAAACAAGCGGCCGGTTCCGTTTTTCCCGAACACCACAACAGGTTCATCGTTGGTGGTCAGTGTCAATCGCGGACGAATATTCCCATAAGTTGCACCGTCGGCAACGTTGATTTCAGGTCCCCAATTGATGGTTTGCTGCGCAAATGAGCTCAGGGAAAGGAGTAAAATGGCTGGTAAAAAAGTAAAATAATGGTTCATGGTATGTGTGTGTTAGTTACTAATTCATTATAAATGAAACGAGATCGGTAGATAAAAATATGATCTGACTGGTTTTCCTTCTACTTCGCCCGGCTTCCATTTGGGCATTTGACTTACCGCACGTAAGGCTTCCGCATCACATTCCGGACAATCAGGAACACCGCGTGCAATTTGAACATCAGTAATTGCCCCATCTTTCTCTACCACAAATTTTAAATAGCACTTCCCCTCCAATTTCTGTTTTACTGCATTTGGTGGGTATTCAATATTGGCCCCGATATATCGAAACATTTCCGTTCTTCCTCCAATGAATTCGGCGAATATTTCCGGTTTTGGGTAGATATAATTTGAATCGTGAGGAATTTCTTCAATGGGTTCAGCAAGCTCAAAATTCTCCGTTGCTTTCTTCGTTTGGTTTGTTGTTTCCGGTTGATTGGGCTCTTGTGCCGCACAAGTCATGGAAAGCAATAAAATGGCTGGTAAAAGCGTAAAATAATGGTTCATGGTGTGTGAGTTTATCTGTTAGTTTTTCAATTCACTTTATACACAATCGGCAGGTTGTAAGCCGATCTGACAGGTTTCCCGTCTAATTCGCCCGGTTTCCATTTGGGCATGGCGCTTACCACGCGCAAAGCTTCTGCATCGCATTCCGGACAATCGGGAACACCACGCAGTACCTTAGGGTTGGTAATCGATCCATCTGTTTCCACAATAAATCGCAAATAACATTTCCCTTCCAATTTTTTCTTCAACGCACGCTGAGGATATTGAATATTGGAACTAATGTATTTCAATAATTCTGGTCTTCCTCCCGGGAATTCGGGCTCTACATCAACAAACTTATAAACGTAATTGGAATCCACAACAGCAGGAACACGCTCCGCAGGAACATCCGGTACAGACGTTGTTTGTGGTTCTTCCTGTGACCATAATATCCCAACAAGAAAAAGAAAGACAAATAGAATGCTAGATTTTTTCATAAGCACCTCAAATATAACACACTATTCATTTACTTGCTCCTGCTTTTTACTGTACAGTCGTGTTGCTTTAGCGATCCGTCGGCTGATCATCGATCGCAGGAATTTGGGCGAGAGTACTTCCAGTGTTTCACCGAACGCCAATAATTCCTTTTCGAGTTCCATATTCAGGACTACATTGATGCTGAAAATGGTTCCGTTGTGATCGGCACTGAGTACCTTTTGCGAAGCATGCAACGGTTTGGTCACAATATACGGAGCGTGTTTCGCATCTACCCTGAATTTCACCGTTTCGGTGGGTTGGTTCAATCGTTTCGTTACACCAATCACGTTTTCGAAATAGCGGTGTACGTTAAACGGCGCATCTTTGAAACGTTCCTGTGGTAATTCACGGATTTCCTTTACACGGTCAAGCGCCAGAATCAACTCATCAGGTTTGTCTTTGCGCATACACAGCACAAACCAACGGTTGCGAAATTCTTTCAGCAAATACGGATACACTGTAAACTGCGACGGTTGTCGGGCTTTGAACGATTGATACGTAATCTCGACCACCATTTTCTTTTGAACTGCCTTCAATAAGGGATCAATGTGATTTAAACCGATCAGCAATTCGTTTTTCTCCAGATCAAGGTATGAAACGCCTTTGTTTTTCTGACTGATTACCTTGTTTTCCAACTTCGCAATCATTTCCTGCATTTCGGTGAAATATCCGAATCCTTTGAATTGTTTCAGTACGTTCACCACTTCGTTGAGCGTTCCCAAATCGTGTTGACTGAGCGGAATATTGGTGATGCTGTAGTTTTTGTCTTCGTAGGTATAGAACTTTTTATCGGTCACAATGATCGGAGCGTTGTATCCCAGTTTTTCGCTACGCATGGTTTGCAGATCGAGTTGCACAGTACGCAACGAAACGCCTTTTGTAATGCCTTCAAATTCATACAAAGCGTCTGAACAGGCTTCCACCAAATCTTCCAACGCCCATTTCCGAAAGCGGTTTTGCAAACACGCATCGATGGTTTTGTAACGCAGTAACGCCATTTTATTGATCGGCATAAAAACGGTTTTTCGGGCTGTTTAGGCAAAACAGCATGTTTTTCACTTCCGAAACTACGCATTTTTCGTTTTCAC
>JBILJP010000433.1:0-4058 GCA_044377135.1 Fluviicola sp. | reverse complement strand
CACATAAGTACGTGTTTCATGTGTTTCGAAATGAATTAAAAACCGGAGAATAAACTCTCCATGACTGTTTTAAGACATTTCTGCAGGAGGACCTCTGAGAGATTCGGTAAGTGGAAAGGAATGCGTTAAGTTTGATTGTAGAACGAATATTTCTACTGAACCAGCAACGCGTATGGCTGAAGAAACATACTGAATAGGATTGGATAAAAGCGGTACATGAAGATCACATGCTATACACTTTTCAAAGCCTTGCTCGATGCTTGTTTTGGCCGGAAGATGTTCTTTTTTAGTTAGTTGATGTCCTTGGTGATTACAATCGTGCCACAGTGCTTTTGGCATGAGCAATGCAATAAAGCTCACGAGCACTACATAAACGATCGATTTGCACCATTTCTTGGACATGCAACAAAAATAGAACAATTGATTGATTAATTCACAAAGAAATTAGATAAGCGGCGAAGGTTACTTCTTTAAACCATTCTCTTTAAGACACTTATTTACACGTTTTTCGTGTTTTGCGCGTTCTTCGGGAGTTGTATTGTCAAAAGTGGTTAATTCCTTACACTTTTTGTCAACGTAATCCCAGCGAGCCATCAGTTTCTCTTCCTGCTTAGGTGTCAGTTTCTTTTCGAAAGCATCTGTAATGGAATCATTTGCAACAATACACGTACAAAAATCCCACTGTTCACCGAATTTTTTAACGATTTTCGCGTGGTTCTCTTTTTGATCTTTAGATGGTGTTGTAACGGTGTCTTGCTTCATGGCCGATTCAAGATCATCCACTACTTCTACTACCGTATCCTTGTCTTTTTTTGCTTCGCAGTCTTTACAGGTTTCATTTGAACTACAAGCAACTAGCACTAACAAACTAATGGTCAACAACAGGATCTTCATCTTCAGTATACGTTTAGAGGTACGCGAGAACAAATATAAAATTGTTTTGATAATTCAGACCGACTGTTGAAAATTAAAACGGATTGATTATCCGATTTCTGCTTTCAGCTATATATTTAAAACACGTTGAAACTAAATGTTGAGTTTTAGGGCTTAATACTCCGGAAAAGGAACCAGTACCATTGTGTATGGATATGAATTGTTTTTCGGTCGTAAAACCAACCTGGTGCGCGAAAGTTGCTTGATTTCGAAGACCCACTCTTTCTGTCCTACCGAAAAGCCAAACTCATTTTTGTTGCGATCCATCCAATAATAGGTTTTGGCACCAGGCTTCTCACCCATTTCGTTTAATCTATAAAAATAGGCGTTGCGCGATTCATGAAAAACAATGATTTGTTTAAACCGGAAACGCATGGGCGTATAGTCGTTTTTGTTAATTAACAATTTGTCTACCAGCCATACTTTCGATGAGTTATCGTGCAGAAAAATGTAATTGTCGATCTTTTTTAATGAGGTTCCCGAAGAACAGCCGACCGTAATCAGCAATAAAAGCACTCCGATAACGGTATTCAATCTCATTAAAACAACATTTGGTTATCATCAAGCACCTTTTTGATTTCAGGTGCCATTGAGTCAATAAACTCTTTCTTAATCAGATGTGGCGCTTCTTGCCCTCCTTCCTGAATGGCTTCACACAATTTATAATCGTATTGACTGCCGTTCCATTGGAATAAACAATTGTAATAAGTCAAGCTTCCGTCAATGTTATCCGTGAAACGCACCACCAAATCCTGGTAACCACTGGTTGAAGGACGAAATTCGATCAGGTTTCCGTTAAATCCATTGAGTTTGACCAATTGTTCACCGTCGCGCTGAAAAATCAACACACGTCTGAGTGGAAAACCGTTTACTCCGGCTTTTACCAACAAAATAAATCCGTCAGAAAGCGCCGTTTTTTCAGAGAGTTTGAAAAAACGGAAGAATTTAGGGCTACATGAAGGATGTTTTTCATCCGTATCATTCGGTGCATTCGGGTCGCACAACTTTAATTCTTTCAGCAATGCGATTTCTTCACCGTTTTCAGTAAAGGTGTTCTCGTTAAAATCGGTACTAAACGTAGTGACTTTTTCTTGCTGATCGCGGTGATGTAGTTTAAACGGTTGCGGATCTTCTTCTTCACCGCAGGACGCAAGTAAAACAACCGTGAGTACACATCCTATTATTCCAAATTGCTTCATATCTCTAGTAATTCGCTTCATGTGAAAAGTTACATTATAGAAAAACAGTGCTACTCGCCACTATCGCTTGGTCAAAGGCTGTTTGCGAAATTCCTGTTTCTATTCCATTCTGATGAAAGTAATCTAACATTAGTTCCGTGGGCATATTCCCGGTCAAATCATCTGCTGCCATTGGGCAACCTCCATACCCTTTAATAGCTCCGTCGAAGTAACGACAACCACCGTCGAAAGCCGCTTTCACTAATGCTTGTGCGTTTTGCGGTAAGGTATGTAAGTGCGCGCCTAATTTCACTTGGGGCAATTCGGGAATAATCGCAGTAAACAATTGTTCAACCAAAGCAGGAGTTGCCGCTCCGATAGTGTCAGACAATGCGAGTTCAGTGATCGAAAATGTATCGTACAAACGTCGGCTCCAGTTCATCACCAATTCGGCGTTCCACTCATCTCCATACGGATTTCCAAATCCCATAGAAAGGTATAGAACCAGTTTTTTATCAGACTTAACACACAGACTTTGAATAAATTCAACCCGCTTAAGTGATTCTTCAATTGAAGCATTGGTGTTGCGTTGTTGAAACGTTTCTGATATGGAGAACGGATAGCCCAGAAAGTCTACCTGACCAAATTGAACCGCTTCTTCCGCACCACGCTCATTGGCAACAATGGTCAATAATTTAGTGGTTCCTTTATCATTCAACCGATCCAATACTTCTTTGGTGTCTTTGAGTTGAGGAATGGCTTTTGGAGAAACAAAACTACCGCAATCCAACCGATCGAACCCGCACTGAAGGAGTTGATTGATGTAATTCACCTTCAAATCTGTCGGAATCCAGTCGTGAATTCCCTGCATTGCATCTCGCGGACATTCGGTGATAAATACCTTTTCTATACCAGTTTCCATGCACTATTTATTTTGTTGCTTTCGTTGTGCTAAAATAGCCTTATTGATGCGTTTTACAATACCTGGCCCTTCATAAATAAAGCCGGTATAAATTTGGATTAACGAAGCGCCTGCCTCCAGTTTTTCAATGGCATCGGCAGCTGTATGGATTCCACCTACTCCGATAATCGGAAACGAATGATTGGAATGTGTGGCCAAATAGCGAATGACTTCCGTTGAGCGTTTTGTGACAGGTTTGCCGGAAACACCTCCTGCACCGATTGATTCAACGCGTTGTTTATCTGTTTTTAATCCTCCGCGCTCAATGGTTGTGTTGGTAGCAATTACTCCGGCAATGTGCGTATCATCAACAATAGCAATGATATCATCCAGTTGAGAATCAGTCAAATCGGGTGCTATTTTCAGGAAAATAGGTTTAGCAGATTTTAGCTCTTCTCTTCTATCCATCAGTGTCGACAATAATTCCGTCAACGGTTTTTTATCTTGTAATTCGCGTAGATTGGGTGTGTTCGGTGAAGAAACATTTACCACGAAATAATCAACATACGGTTCCAGTGCGTTGTAAGCCTTCAGGTAATCACTTGTAGCTTCTTCATTCGGCGTCACTTTGTTTTTACCAATATTTCCACCGATAATGCAATCTGGTTTTAACACTTTTAATCGTTCCACAATTACATCAACGCCATCGTTGTTGAATCCCATACGATTAATGACTGCTTCATCTTCTACCAAACGAAACAAACGAGGCTTCGGATTTCCTTCCTGACCAACGGGAGTAACCGTTCCTATTTCAACAAATCCAAATCCGCAAGCTGCCAATTGGTTGATTGCGATGGCATTTTTATCAAACCCAGCGGCTAATCCAACAGGATTGGGAAAAACGATACCTGCCACTTCTGTTTTTAATAAATCGTCGTTGAGCTGATACATTTTCTTCCAGATCGGTTTTACAAACGGCACTGCCAACCAAAAGCGTAATAATCGAAAAGTGAAGTAATGGATTTTCTCGGGATCGAAACGAAAGA
>JBILJP010000559.1:0-4068 GCA_044377135.1 Fluviicola sp. | reverse complement strand
TCGTTTCCTGCAATCGCTACCGGAACCGGATTCGCTACAACTGTTACCTGATCAGAGGCCATGCATCCCTGCGCTGAGGTTCCTGTCACGGTATACGTAATGCTTCCCGCAGCTTGTAAAAACGGAGTGTTGTTTAAAGCGCCATGATCCCAGGTGTATGAAACGGCACCTGTGGCAGAAAGTGTAATGAATTGATTGTTGCAAATAGTCTGGTCATTTCCTGCATTCACAGCCGGCAGCGGATCAAGAATGAGGTTGATGCTGGAAATACTGTCACAACCTGATGTGGCAGTAAATGTTTGGGTATAGTTACCTCCGGTAGTTTGTGTTACACCATGTATAATAGCCGATTGACCCTGACAAACATGAATGGTATTCGTTGTAGTAACAATTGGGTTTTCCGTCACATTGATTGGTGAAGAAACTGCACTACAACCCATTGCATCCGTAACGGTAACCGTGATTGGATTATCTGCAATAGTAACGGTAGTGGTGGAATTGGTACCTCCATTCGACCAAACATACGTTGAATACGCATTGGTGGTAGAAAGGCTTGTTGTATTTCCGGCACAATAAGTCGTTTGACCTGCAATTAAGGGCGCAGGATTCGGTAGAATGGTAACCGTAACCTGATCAGTAGCCGTGCAACCGGCAGCACTTGTTCCGCTGAGCGTGTAAACAATTGAACCAACTGCCGGGTTAAATGGAACGCCGTCCGACACACCATTGTCCCACGAAAAAGAAGCCGATCCTGAAGCAGAAAGCGTTATGGAACTACCCGCACACGCTGTTTGATCCACACCTGCATTCACAGCCGGAAGCGGATCAAGAATGAGGTTTACGCTGGAAATGCTATCGCAACCCGATGCGGCAGTAAATGTTTGGGTATAGTTACCTCCTGTAGTTTGCGCTACACCGTGTATGATAGCCGATTGACCCTGACAAGTATGTATGGTATTCGTTGTGTTAATAATTGGATTTTCCGTCACATTGATTGGTGAAGAAACTGCACTACAACCCATTGCATCCGTAACGGTAACCGTGATTGGATTATCGGCAATAGTAACGGTAGTGGTGGAATTGGTACTTCCATTCGACCAAACATACGTTGAATACGCATTGGTGGTAGAAAGGCTTGCCGTATTTCCGGCACAATAAGTCGTTTGACCAGCAATTACGGGGGTAGGATTCGGTAGAATCGTAACCGTAACCTGATCGGTGATCGTGCAACCTGCAGCACTTGTCCCGGTAAGTGTATAAACTGTAGAACCAACTTCCGGATTAAATGGAACACCGTTTGTAACACCATTGTCCCATGAAAAAGAAGCTATTCCTAATGCAGTAAGTGTAATGGAGCTACCCGCACATGCTGTTTGGTCTGCACCGGCATTGATAACGGGTAATGGCGCAACAGTAACTTGAACAACATCAGTATTGACACATCCAGCTGCAGAAGTGCCACTTACGGTATACGAAGTAGTAGCGCCTGCCGTGAAAACAACAGAAGAACCGGCGTTTGAAGAAAGAGATGTAGCGGGCGACCAACTGTAATTGGAAGCGCCACTAGCCGTTAAGGTAGTCGTGGTTCCTGCGCAAATAGTTAGATCCGGACTTGCTACCACGTTCGGTAACGGATTTACGGTCACTGTTCCTGTTCCATTTCCCGAACAACCCGAAAGCGTGTAAGTAACCGTATAAGAAGTGGTTGTAGTTGGTGCAATTGTTATAGCATTGGTGGTTTGACCTCCGGGACTCCATAAAAAAGTACCACCTGCAACAGTTGGTGTTGCTGTTAAGGTCGTTGAAGCTCCGTTACAAATGGTAGCATTATTCACACTTACGGATGTTGATCCGGTCGAGGTAATTGTAACAGACGCCGTATCCAAACAACCAATTCCGGAAGTAGCAATCACATAATAAGTGCCAGCGCACAAACCGGTTGCTGTTGCAGTGTTTTGACCAATAGGAGTATAAGTCGAATTGACCCATTCGTAGGTATATCCCGGAATGGATCCGCTAGCTGTTGCAGTAGCCGTTCCGGTACAGGTGCATCCTGCATTGGTTGAAGTTGCGGTTACCAACAATGGAGTAATAGGCAAACAACCATTGTTGAACTGATTGATATAGGCCGCATTGGCCGTATTGTTTGCCCAACCCGGTGTTTGTGCTCCACCGCTCGGAGAAGTTGATCCTTCTGTCCAGTTGCTTTGTACCTGTGGATCACCATTGTTGAAATACCACACATTTTGTGATCCCGAACCACCTGAATTAAAGTAAATCATGTTATTCAGGTTATTGGTTGCCCAACATACCGAGAATACTTCGCATCCGGCTAAGTTTACGATGCGCGCGCAATCTCCGCTATTCGCCAATAAAGTATTGGTCCAGGTGCCTCCTGCAACCCAACCCGAACCAGGATAACTGCAAGCAACGGCCCCCGGTGTGGTTGAATTTCGTTCAAAAAGAGTGGTGTTGTTTATGGGTGCTATGACGGTGCAATTTCCGTCAGACATGGATAGGTCATTTGCCGGAATGGATGGATTGGGATCGGCATCGTTGTAAATCAAAATAATGGTTCCCAAAGGAATACACGACCATAAACTGTTATTAGAGAAACGCACTGCTCCTGCCGCAACACCTCCGCTTCCGTGGTAGCCCGAATTATCATCAAAAATCCACCCTCTAATGTCGATACAAGGTGGAGTGGTGGAATTACAATTGTATGAAACGGAAGTATCCACTACCACAAATTCTACGTATTCCTGATTGCCCGCCGGGCCATTGGAAACCTCATTCATGATGAGTGTTTGAGCAATAGTAGAGTTGGAACAGAGCGTAAACGAAAAACAAACGATGAATGAAAAAAACAGCGATTTCATCACAACAACTAAGATAACATAAGCAAGTCGGATGCGGTTTCGGAGTGTTTGTGTAAAACTAAATACTCCTCTAGGATGTCACATTTCCGACGATGCAAACCTACGCTAGTCGTATTACTTAATGGTCATCAAACTGTGAAATTATTTACAATCTAGCCGGTTTAGGGCTGATCATCAAAACGCACGCCCAATCCCAACACTAAACCCAAGTCCGGATTGGTTATACCCTGGAACAGTTAGCGAACTTTCCTGATTACTCAACAATTTCGGTTTCCATCCCGAAGCAGAAATATCATAACCGTATTCGGCATTAAAACTCAAACTGATTTTTTGGATATACAGAGTCAGCATAGCCGAAGCCTTGGGCGAAATAAACATGTTTTTGATGCTCAATTCCACCTTTTCGCCGCTAAAAGAATTGGTGGCTTGTGTCAATTTCATACGGCCCAAGTTGAGTCCGGCACTCAAAATAAAATCAATGTTTTTTGCTTTATTGAAACAATCAAAACCGTAGCCAAACCCGAATGTAGATCCGCTCAGTTTTGCTTTGGTTGAATCATTGAAGTGAATTTGTTGCGGAAGGTATTTTCCAAAAATGAAATGACCTGCTACACGTGCCTTTTCATTGATCACAAAATGGCCATTTACACCAAGGCCTATATATTGCATCGGTCGGCCGATTTGGAAGGAATCAAGTGTGTTGACTTGTCCCTGGAACGAACGATCATACACATTGGTGCCATAAGTTAATGCCATGGTAGTTTGCTTTTGACCGACTACCATGGCACTCAATAAGATGAATATGAGGCTTGTTAATTTGTTTTTCAAGGATCAGTGTTTTACAACGCGTACGGTTTTGCTACCGTCAACAGCTGTCAATTCTAAGAAATAAATTCCATTCTTGAACCCACTTACATTGATTGTTACAATAGATGGTGTAATTCCTTTAACTTCTGTTATTGTTTTTCCTTGCACGTCAATCATGCGAAGTTGCGTTACATCAGCACGTTTGGTAAGATCTACAAACAATTGATCTTTTGCCGGATTCGGATAAACCGACACAAAATCGAAGGTGTTTTCTTCCATTCCGGCATTTGATAAACAGCTAGGGTGTACATCAAAAGCTTGCGTTTGGTCGGTACGATTGTCCGGATTTCCCTGATCGGCACTAAAGCCCAATCCTCTGCGG
>JBILJP010000432.1:0-4074 GCA_044377135.1 Fluviicola sp. | reverse complement strand
AATGAAAATGAATTATTACCATGAGCGGTACTCGCATAAAATGACCGGAAGACAAAATTTCGGAATCTGCATGCTTTCCAAATATCCGATCATTGCCAAGGGAGATGTCATGTTCAATAATAGCTCAAACAGCGATAACTACTGTATTTTTGCCGACGTTGTGAAAAACGGTGACACGCTTCGCATCTACAACATTCACCTGCAATCCATCAAACTGCAGCAAGACGATTATGCCCTTTTCGGTGAAAAAAACAAGCAAGCCAATTCGGAGAAGTCGACCTTTCGTTTGCTGATTGAAAAATTGCGCATTGCATACCCAAATCGCGCTGATCAAGCCAAAAGAGTAACCGAGCACATGCTTACATCGCCTTATCCGGTAGTGATTTGTGGTGATTTCAATGACACACCGATGTCGTATGTATACAATCAGTTCAACGATCAATTAACCGATTCATACAGAGAATGTTCTACTGGAATTGGTGTTACCTATGCCGGTAAAGTTCCAGCAGGGCGAATTGATTATATTTTTCACACAGATGAACTATCTGCACAGCATTTTACCATTCAGGAAAAGGCATATTCTGACCACAGAGCTGTGTATTGCGAAATTTGGAAATCAAAAACGGTGAAAGAGTAAAGAAACCGATTTATGAACATTCGGTTGAACGATATGATTGAAATTCAATGAATTCTTTTATATTTAGGTCATGAAACTGAAAGTCATTACTTCTACTCTTTTTGCTATAATCCTTATAGCTTCTTGCACAAGTGAATCTGCAGATCAGACTGTTGAAAAAGAATCAACAGCTACAAAAGACGCTATTTTGGGGCGATGGAAATTGACCAAAGAAGAGCAAAAAACCACACGCGAGAAAGGCGTTCAATATGCCGATCAGCCTACAAATGTGGTCTTACACATTCAAAAAAACGGTTATTTCATCATTTACGATACGTTCATTGATCCACAATGGAAAAACAAAGGACTTCCGTTGATTCAACGCCGATCAAAAGGTCAATGGGAACTCAACGGTAAACAATTGTCGTTGACGCATTTAATGGACGATTCGTCCTACAAGGAAGAATTAGAAATTACATCTATTTCTGAGAACGAATTGGTCACCAAAGGAAAAGACAAAAAGGCCAACATTTACAAGACTTACGGGAAATAAAAAACCCATGCAGCGTACTTCTGAACGTCTCAGAAAGGTACGATTTAGTTCGCTGCGCTTCGTTGTAATCCGCTGGTTGTGTGCCGAAGCAAACTATTTCCGATAAATCGAAATGCGGCCCGCCATTGAAACGTCAAGACTCCCCGTTCGTTGTAAAATGTTAGACGTCAACAAAAACTGCATGGGTTGTTTCAACAATGTCGAAACTGCCGTTTACACTCAATACTTCGATTGACGAACGACTCTGTAAAGATACAAGATTGAGTGATCATTTCAGCGTTTCCGCTACCCCTAATGTGATAAATAATTGTATTCTCTCTTCAACCGATACCTTCGATTGATTTTATCGGCATTTTTGAAATCCTTCAAAAAGGAATAGGCATCATACAGCGCTGTAGCGAACTGAGTTTCACGAAACGGATTTGTATCGATTAATCGCGTACCGTGCTCAATTTCTTTTTCAAAAAAGCGATTGGCGTTTAATGTATCTCCCAATTGCAAATACAAGGTGCCGGTTGAAAGAAAAACCCCGGGCACTTGATGTTCAATTGTACTGGCGTGCTTGTAAAGAACCAACGCCTGCTCGTCTTTACCGAAAGACAGATAAGTTGTAGCCAAATAAACATACTCCATTACCAGCGAATCGTTGCCGTGCCACAACTTTAGAGGCGATTTTTCAGCATAGAATTGTACAGGTGGATCAATTTCAATTGGTTTATTCCTAACCGAAGCGGCAAAGTACCATGACAGGGCAAATCCGGTGAAATAAGCAATCAAAATATGACGCATTCAAGAATGTTTTCTTAAAAATAAGAGGAATACGTCTATTTTTGCACCCAAATACAGAAATCATGGAAAAAATTGGAATCATTGGCTGCGGAAATCTAGGTTTATCACTTGTAAAAGGATTTCGTAAACAATACCCCAATGCTTTGATTTACGGAACACGAAGGAATCCGGAGATTTTGCAATCATACGCTGATGAAAAAACGATTTTCACAGCAGATAATGTTCGCGTTTTACGTGAGTGCGATATCATCATCCTCGCGCTAAAACCTTACACCATTCTGGATTTTGTAGCACAACATGCCAGCGAATTTGACCGTTCTCGTCACACCATCATTTCAGTGGCTACAGGTAAAACTTTGCATGAATTGGCTGCTGCTCTCGGAAATGAGTCTTATTCGCTTTACCGCGCAATGCCCAATACCGCTGCAGATGTGCAAGAAAGTATTACTGCGCTTAGTTCTCTCAACGATCCACTCAACAAAAAAGCGGCTGTAGAAGAACTGTTCAACGCAATAGGGCAAACAGTTTGGATCGACGAACAATTGATGGAATCGGCCACCATTCTCGGAGCTTGCGGTATTGCCTATGCCCTGCGATTCATCCGCGCGATGATTCAAGGCGGAATAGAAGTAGGATTTGATGCCAAAACAGCCAATACCATTGTGAGTCAAACCGTAAAAGGCGCCGCACAACTACTCATTCAAAACGGACTTCACCCGGAAGAAGAAATTGATAAAGTCACCACTCCGAAAGGATGTACCATTGTAGGGTTGAACGAAATGGAGCATAGTGGATTTAGTTCGGCGTTGATCAAAGGGATTGTGACGTCGTATCAGAAGATTGAGCGGAAGTAAGGTGTCTGCAGGCCAGTGTTTCCGGACTTCTTTGAAATGTGTAAAATTGTAAAATTTGCCAACTTTAAAATTCTAAACGTTTAAAATTTTAGAATTTTCTCTCGAAAATTTCTCGTTCGGAAATATTGGATCGACGAACAATTGATGGAATCGGCCACCATCCTTGGAGCTTGCGGTATTGCCTACGCACTGCGATTCATTCGCGCGAAGATTCAAGGCGGAATAGAAGTAGGATTTGACGCCAAAACAGCCAATACCATTGTTAGTCAAACGGTAAAAGGTGCGGCACAACTACTCATTCAAAACGGACTTCACCCGGAAGAAGAGATTGATAAAGTCACCACTCTGAAAGGATGTACCATTGTTGGACTGAACGAAATGGAGCATAGCGGATTTAGCTCGGCGCTGATTAAGGGAATTGTGACGTCGTATCAGAAGATTGAGCGGAAGTAGTAAATCTATTTTACGCGATCGATCGATAATTGTGTTGTAACGGTTTCTGGCTTGGAAGTGTAACGACTTATTAAAGTAAACTTAAACTCGAAATTAGATTATTTCCTTTCATGAAATCGTTTTTTCTAAGAAGGATCGAAGACATGCAGCCAAACCAGTGTTATATGCTGGCAGTTTTATATTTAACTTTTGGTTCAAACAGGGTAAGTTGTTTTTCTTGAATCTCATATTTTTCTAAATTCTTTGGGCTAATTAGCGAGTTGATTTTGTTTAGATCATAACTATCATAAGCTCTAATCAACTCGTTAACAAAGTTTTTAGGTAAAGAAGTGATTTGTGGGATTCTCAGTTTTTTTAAATATTGGCTTTGCCATCTTGGATAGCCTCCATTCATTTTGTTACCAATATTCAAAAGTTGTTGTCGTGCAAAATCTGATAATAATATTGACGCCAAAACTTTGAGAGAAACTATATTATTCCCTGTAATATAATACAGATTGTGATGAGGATAATAATTACCCTCATCTATGAAAATGTACTTATTGCCCGAAATATCAGGTAAAATCAACTTTGCCTTCGATGTGAGTTCAGGATTTACTTTATCAATGGTTTTATACCAATTTTGCGGATTTTTCTTGGCTATATGTCTTCGTTTAAGAATGTTTTCATTCTCTTCAAAGTACTTTTTTGCCATCGGAAAATCACTAAGATTTATCAAATTGCCGTCATTACAGAAAGGATTAATTAGGTAATTCCCCTTCCATGAGAAAGTGTCATTTTTTATATCCTTTGACATTAAAATTGGCAGT